>JAGBID010000189.1 GCA_017935165.1 Clostridia bacterium | reverse complement strand
TGACAGCTGAGAAATTTTTTAACAGTATGAAGGGCAAAAAGCTTACTTTTTGCGGTATTGGCAGGAGCAATATGCCTTTGATTGAAATGTTTTTAAAGTATGGCGCCATTGTTTCCGCCCGCGATAAAAAGGAAGACTTAGGCGAAAACGGAGAAATTCTTAAAAATATGGGTGTTAAGCTTATCACAGGTGAAAATTACCTTGAAAATATTGACGAGGATGTTTTGTTCCGTGCGCCCGGTATGCCTTTATACCTGCCTGAACTTAATAAGGCAAGGGAAAACGGTGTAGTGGTCACAAGCGAAATGGAAATTTTCTTCGACCTTTGCCCTTGCAAAATATACGGCATAACAGGCTCAGACGGCAAGACTACAACAAGCTCTGTAACAGCTGAAATTTTAAAGGCGGACGGCAAAAAGGTTCACCTTGGCGGTAATATAGGCAGACCTTTACTTCCCGATATTTTTGAAATAAATGAGGATGATGCCGTTGTAGTGGAGCTTTCAAGCTTCCAGTTGATTTCTATGAGGAAAAGTGCTGACCATGCATTAATAACAAACTTGGCACCTAACCATCTGGACGTTCATAAGGATATGGATGAGTACGTAAATGCTAAGAAGAATATTTTTATTCACCAGAACGCATTTTCAAGAACTGTTTTAAACCTGGATAACGAGATTACAGCATCCTTTAAGGACGAGGTTAGAGGCAACTTTATGCCATTTACAAGGCGTGCCTTTATTAATAAGGGTACCTGCGCTTATGAAGGCAAAATTTATGCCAATGGCGAATATATAATGGATACAGCGGATATTAAAATCCCCGGTAACCATAATATCGAAAATTACCTTGCCGCCATCGCACTTATCTGGGGCGACGTTAAAAAGGAAAGTATTGTAACGGTTGCTAAAACCTTCGGCGGTGTGGCTCACAGAGCGGAGTTTGTAAGAGAGATAAACGGTGTGAAATTCTATAACGACTCTATTGCTTCAAGTCCTTCAAGAGCAATGTCAGGTACACTTTCTCTTTATGACGAGAAAATCATTATGATTGCAGGCGGTGCTGATAAAAACGTTCCTTTTGATGAACTTGGCGCGGTTATTTGCAACAAGGTAAAGACCCTTATTTTAGTAAAGCCTGAGGAAATCAAAAAGGGCTTTAAGCCAAACGCTTCCGAAAAAATTGCATCAGCTGTTAGAAATGCTGAAAACTACGGTGAGAACAATCCCGAAATAATCTTCGTTAAAAATATGGAAGAAGCTGTGGACAAAGCTTTGGAGAAAGCAGTCAGGGGCGATAAGGTTTCCTTATGTCCTGCCTGCACGGCTTTTGATATGTACTTGAATTTCGAAGTAAGAGGCAATTATTATAAAGAAATAGTTTTAGCTAAATAAAAACAAAGAATCCTGCAGAAAAAAGTAAAATTCTGCAGGATTTCTTTATGTCTATAGCAGTTTTCCGTGTTATAATTTTCTAAGAAAGAAGGGATATAAATGCTCAATAAAAACTTACCTCATCTTTTAAGGGTAACATCCGATTATTACGATGCTGAAAACGATAAGCTCCGCTTTTTGGAGCTGATGGATATTTTAAAGGAATATCCTTGCGGAATAAATGAAATAGCTTTATTTACAAACTATGTCCACACTCCCTTTACTTTAGCGGAAGGAAAAAGGAGAGCAGATATTATAAAGGAAAGGCTCGGTATAATAAGGGCTAATGGCTTGAAGGCGGGCATAAATCACCTTACTACCATAGGTCACCACGAGGAAGATTTTCCCTATTCGCTTGGAGATAAATATCAGTATATGGTAGGTGAGAAGGGCGATTTTTGCCGTGGCAGCTACTGTATGAACGACACAGGGTATTTAAACGAGTACGTTGTACCTTTATATAGAATATTAGCGGAAACAGAGCCTGACTTTATTTTAATTGATGATGATATCAGGTACGGTCATATGCCTATAGGTGCAGGCTGTTTTTGCGATATCTGCATGAATAAATTTAATAAGGAAAACGGTTTTAATTTTACAAGGGAAAGCCTTGTGAAAGAATTAAACAGCGGCGATATTAATTTAAGAAGGCTGTGGCTTAATAAGCAAAGCGGCGCTATTGAAAATATACTTAAGCTTATCGGCGATACTGTAAGAAGCGTAAATGAAAATATAACCCTGGGATTTATGACGGGTGAAAGGTATATTGAAGGTTATAAATTCGATAAATGGGCAGAAGCTCTCTCAGACGGCGGTAAATATGAAATTATGTGGCGCCCGGGCGGCGGTGCTTACACCGACTACAAATTTGATGATATAGTGGAAAAAGCTGAGCAAACAGGCAGACAGAATGCTTTTTTACCGTCATTTGTAACGGAAATTCACTATGAAATTGAAAGCTTCCCCTATCAGATAGTTAAGAAAACTCCCACTTCCACAGCGCTGGAGGCTGCCTGGGCTATGACAAGCGGTTGTACGGGAGCTGCATTTAACATTCTTCCCTGGGAATCAAAGGAGCCTCTTTCTGTAATTAAGCCTCACTTCAAGGCTATAAACAAACTTATGCCGCTATATAAGCTTTTAAGTGAAAAAACGGCGGGTAAAAAGTCCGTGGGTATAACTACCGCATGGAAGCAGGATGTACAGATAGCTGTGCCTGAAGGAGGTTTTGCCAATGCCTGGGGCGGAATGTACTCAGATTATGCTAAAGAGCTTTTCGACTTTGGTTTACCTGAAGCTTACTGCCCTGATAGCTCGGATTTAACCTTGATGAAGGGTGAGTGCGGTAAATGCTCTAGCGACAGCGAGCTTACTAAGCTTCTGTCGAAGGGTATGCTTATGGATGCAGGCGCTCTTGAATATTTAGAAAGCCGTGGTCTTACTTATTTAACAGGCTTTAAAAAGGGTAAAAATATTCCCGTTGACGCTATAGAAAGCTACTGCGAGCATCCTTTAAACGAAGGAATTATAGGCGGTAGACGAAACTGCAGGCAGGCTTTTAATGTGGGTGATTCATTTGAAATTATCCCTGTAAATGAAAAGGCGGAGTCCGTTTGTAAGCTTATAGATTATCACGGTGAAACGTTGGCGGAATGCTCCTTGGGTATTTTTGAAAACGAAAGGGGCGGAAAAATTGTAGCTGCAGGCTACTATCCCTTCAGCTGGATATCCGATTACAATAAATTTACCCAGCTGAAAAAACTTATTCGATATTTAAGCGGCAATGCTATCCCGTCCTATGTGGAAAGTTTTATTCGCGTCAGAAATCACAGCTTTATTGACGGCAATAAAGTGACAGTTGCCCTTTTAAACCACACTAATGAAAATTACGAGGATGTTATAATCGCGGTCAAGGGTGATAAAGAAAAAGCTTTAGTCTGCTCCCAAGACGGAAAATATTATGAAGCCGGAAAAGAAAGCTTTGACGGCAGCTACAGCTTCTTTAAAATTAAAAGACTTCCTCCATATGAAATAACTTTAATAGAGGCATAAATATAAGAGAATAGGCTCTTTTCAGAGCTTATTCTCTTTTCTGTATTCTTTTGGGGTTGTTGAAAAGGCGGAAGTGAAAAGTCGTGTGAAATATTCAGGTGAGCTGTAACCTACAGAAAATGCTATCTCTTTTATGCTCATGTTGGTTTCTTTTAACAGTGTAGCCGCCTGGGAAAGCCTTTTGCTGTTTAAATAATTCACAAAAGTAAGGCCTGTGTGCTTTTTAAAATAAGTTCCTATATAATTTTCAGATATTTCCGTCAACTCGGCTATGCTTTCAAGGCTTATGTTTTTACAGTAATTATTCTCAATATATTTAATAATTTCCCAAATTTTTTCACCGATTGTATTTGTGTCAGCGTCAGCTTTCTGTCCGTTTTCCAAAGCGCAGAGGAATATATTAAGTATTCTTTCGGAAATATTTTTAACCATCCTTTGGTTATAAAGCTTTGTATTAAGGACTTTTATCAGAAACTTAAATTCATTTTCTATAATTTCAGAGTCACTATCGTCAAAATAAATGCAAAGGGGGCTTTTATACTCTTTAAGCTCTTTTATAAGATTTTTATCGGGCGCATTAACGTCAAGCTTTAAGTTGTAAAGGTTGTACTGCACCTCTTCATCAAGAATCTTATGGTGACTGTCGCCGGGTAAAAGGAAGTAGGCGTAACTCTTTTTTACTTCAAAGGGAATGCCGTTAATATAGTGAACACCATTACCTTCTGTAAAATATTCAAATTCAAAGAAATCGTGATATCCCTCAATGCCTGAGTTAGGGTAAATCTTACTTGGGTAACCCTTGCTGCTGTTTGCAGTTATCTCTTTTTCCTTCATACACATTATTTTTGTTTCGAAAATTTTCATAGCAACAGTCCTTTTACTTGTTAATATCATTATAAAGCTATATGTTACAAAACCAAGAGCGAATAACAGAATAGTTCAGAAATACACGGAAAAGTGCAATAAAAATGAATTTTTATATTGCTTTCGCAGTGGTATAATTGAATTACCACAAACAGGAAGGCGGAGTGAAAATGAGCTTATTAAATTTTTCCGATACAAGCGATTATATTAAAAAGCACGATATAATTTATGGTTCACCTTTATGCGACCCCTTGGCAGGCTTGCCTATAGGCGATGGCGATATAGGTTCTCTTCTTTGGCTTGAGGAAGATGGCTTGCATATAAATATTAATAAAACGGATCTTTGGGATAAAAGCAGTTTTGACGATGATTGCTGCTGCAGCGGTATTCAAGAGGATTTAACCTGCCTGCGCCACGGCGGTGAGGTTACGGTGAAATTTAATTCCCCTTGCTTCGATTTAACCTATCAAAAAGAATTTGAAGGCAGATTAAGGCTTTCATCCGCAACAGCTGAAATAAATTCTGCCACAGCTTTTTCAGATATTAAAATAAAAGCCTTTGCTTCAAATGAGAGTAAGGTTACAGCGGTAAAGTTTAATGTAATTACCGCTGAGGATGAATCCCCTGAACTAAGCTTTATACGTTACGGAAGTAAGAACAGCTGGCGTTGGTACAGCCAGATAAGTGATAGGCCGGAAGCAGGACTTACAGGCACTGAAACCAAAGCCTTGGGAAAAAGAGTATATATAACCCAAAAGCTTAACGGTACAATATTCTGCCTTGGTTTTTCACTTGTTATTAATGATGACCTAAGTGCCGAAAGGATAAACAGCCACGTTGCCAAAGTGATTCTTAAGAGTAAAAAGGAGCAGGAATTTATCCTTTATTATAATATTTCCCTCGGTGAAAGTGAGCATGATGCCGCAAACAAGTGCCGTGAAATATTGGATAAAGCTGAAATTAAAGGATATGATAGTATTTTCAGCCGGCATAAAGCTTCATGGGCAAATTTCTGGAATAAATCATTTATTAAAATTCCCGATGAATATATCGAAAACCTCTGGTACTTAAGCCTTTATTACTCACAGAGTGAGTGCCGCGGCGCCTATGCTCCTCACTTTACAAACGGAATATGGGGCTTTAAGCATGACTTCGTACCCTGGACCTATTACTTCCACTATAATATGCAGCATATGTACGCGCCTTTGGAGGCAAGCGGACACGGCGACCTTGCAGAAAATTATTACAAAATGCGCCGAAAAGGTCTTTCAATTGCTTATGAATATGCCAAGCAAAAGAAAAATAAGAAGGGTGCATTTTACCACGATGTAACGGATTATTTAGGCAGATGTGCTGAATACGACAGCGATAATTGTACTCCGGGCCCGCAAATAGCTTTGGCTATGTACCGCCACTATAAAATGAACGGCGACGAGGGATTTTTAAGGAATTCTGCTATGCCCGTAATGAAAGGTACTGCTGAATTTTACCTTGATTTACTGGGAGAAAAGGAAGGGGATGGCTTGTACCATATTCACGGTACTACTGCTTACGAGGGTACACCCTTATTTGACGATACTATTACCGATTACGTTTCGATAAAAGCGCTTTTCAATGCTTTAATTAGCCTTAATGATGAGTTTGTCAGCAAGGAAGAAAAAGAAGTTTATAGTGAAGTTCTGAATAACCTGCCCGATTATTTATATTCAAGCCTTTATGAGGGCGAAGAAATTGAAAACGGCATAATAAAACTTGGCATCGGTAAGGGACAAAAGGTAAATAACAATGGCGAGGTTTTAGCAATAGGCAAGTTAAAGGGAAAAACTATGCGAAAAACCTTCTGTGACTACAGTAGGGATTATTACGGCTTCCCCGATACGGAGATGTCGCCGCTTTACCCTGCAGGTATTATAGGAATTAAGGATAAAGGCACAAGGGTTTATGAAGCTATAAAAAACAGTATATTAATTCATCACGAACCTAAAGATTGTATGAACTGGTGTATGATGCCCCAGTACCTTGCAAGAATAGGCATGAGTGATTTGCTTTTCCCTTACTTGAGAAAAACAGTAAGCAGCTGGCAGACCTTCCCTAACGGCTTGGGCGTTGACGGAGGCGGCGCAGTTGAGGATGCTAAATTAAGGTTTAAATACAACCACGCAAAAGACTGTGACACAGAATATCATACCTATCTTGAAGGCTTTTACTTCCGCCACTTTGATATGGAGGCTCTGCCGATTATAGCAAGTGCGGTTAACGAAGCTCTTCTCCAAAGTTATGACGGGGTGATAAGAATTTTACCTACCATTAAAAAGGAGGAAAATACTGCCTTTACTTTATACGCAGAGGGCGGATTTAAAGTAAGCTGTGAAGCTATAAACGGTGCTCTTAATATCCTTATAGAGAAATTAAGAAACGAAAGCTGTTTAATTAAGCTTCCTGAATTTACCGACAGGGAAACTTTAAAATATTATAAAGTCCGTGACGGTAAGTGCGCAGAGTTTACTCCCGAATTTATAAATAAAGGCAGCGAGGAAGTTATAAGCTTAAAGGAAGTCTTTATTAAGGGTGATAAATTATTTATCACAAACGGAAAGGCAGCTGAAATCTCTGCCTATGAAACGAAGGAAAACCTTATGTGGAAAACCTGTGGCAAAGCACAGTTGGGCACACCGCCGCTTATAAGCTTCGCTGTAAAAAATGATATAGACGTCACTGACAATGAGTTTGAAAAGGACTATGTTGCTGAGGCTATAGAAACAATACTTACTGAGTAATTAGGAGGATAAAATGAAAGAACATATTTATAATTTATATCAGAAATCAGGTCCTGCTCCCGTTATTAAAAAGCTGGGTGCCATAAAGCTCGGTATGGAGCAGACTCCCGTTATTTTCAAAGGTGAGTATGTTATAGTAGAAAGCTGTGAAGCAAATGAAGAATGTGCTTTTCAGCATATTGTAGCAAGGAATATTAAAACGGGTTTTAAAAGCAAGCCCTTCGGTATTGAATATTATTTTGCATCAGCATTTGCTGACGGCGACACTTTATACGCCTTTGCAACCTCCCGCCATGATAATGAAGCTCTTACAATGTATAAGGAAAATGATTCTGCCTCCTGGCACGACCCAAGGGGCGGCCACGAAGTAAGAATGTTTAAAACAAAGGACCTTGTTAATTGGGAGGAAAAGGATATTATTTCCTGCCCGGACAGAAGGCTTTGGAATACCTCCGTGTGCAAAGGCGAAAATAAATACGTAATGGCTATTGAGGTAAACGAGGAAAAAGGCTTCAATATTCCCGAAATAGGTATAGGTTTTACAAGCTTTTTTGCCGTATCTGAGGATATGGAAACCTGGCAGATGCTACCCGATAAATATTCCTACACCAATAAAAGGTATAATGCTTGTCCTGCTTTACGCTACAGTAAGGGCTATTACTATATGATTTGTCTGGAGGCGCTTCCCTGCCAGAGGTATGCTCCATACATCTACAGAACAAAGGATTTTGAAAACTGGG
>JAGBID010000188.1 GCA_017935165.1 Clostridia bacterium | reverse complement strand
CCATCGCTTTAAGGTTTGTGCCCACACTTTTGGAGGAGACGGATAAAATTATGTCTGCCCAGAAGGCAAGGGGTGCAGATATGGAAAGCGGCGGCTTCACCCAGCGTGTAAAGGCTTTGATTCCCGTTTTAATCCCCTTGTTTGTTTCTGCCTTCAGGCGCGCTTACGATTTAGCCACAGCTATGGAAAGCCGCTGTTATAACGGCGGAAGCGGCAGAACAAAAATGAAAATACTTAAAATACAGAGGAACGATATTATAATGATAGTGTTCTCCCTTCTTTTACTTGCAGGGTTTATTGCCATAGCATTCTTTGTTCCTCCCATAATAAGATAATGAGAAATATTTTAATTAAAATAAGTTACGACGGCTCCTACTTCCACGGCTGGCAGATTCAGGAAAATGCCCACACCGTGCAGGAGGAATTCCAAAGCGCCCTATACAAAATAATAGGCGAAAAGGCGGATATAAAAGCCTGCAGCCGTACGGATTCGGGTGTTCACGCCAATGTGTTCTGTATAAGCGTGAAAACCGAAAGCAAAATTACTCCCGAAAGGCTTAAGGGTGCGCTGAACCACTTTTTCCCCTTATATATGGCTTGCTTAAGTGCAGAGGAGGTTCCTCTTGATTTCCACGCAAGGTATTCATGTAAGGGTAAGGAATACGTCTACTTAATACATAACAGAGAGGTGCGCGACCCTTTTTTAAAGGGCAGGGCACTGCATTTCTACCATAAAATCGATGTGGAAAAGCTCAATAAAGCCGCATCATATTATATAGGTACTCACGATTTTACCTCCTTCTGTACCCAGGATTTAAGAAAAATGGAGGATATGAGAAGGACTGTTTTTGATGCAAAGGTAACAAGGGAAGGGGATATGGTAAAGTTCACTGTATCTGCAGACGGCTTCCTTTACAATATGGTGAGAATTATGGTGGGAACTTTAATAAGAGTTCAGGAAGGTAAACTAAAGCCTGAGGATATCCCACAAATACTCGAAAAAAAGGACCGCGCTTTTGCAGGTCCCACAGCACCGCCCGAAGGTTTATACCTGAATAAAGTTTTCTACTAAGCTTAAAAATAAACGTAAGGAAAGATTATGGCGTTATTTAAAAAAGGAAAGCATTCCGAAAATAAAAGCAGTAAGGCTTTAAAGGAAGAAAAGGACTCTATAGCTGAAATCGAAAATAAAGAGGATTTTGGCGAGGCTCCTGAAACCGAAAAGCCCGAAGAAAAAACTGAAAATACTTCCGACAATGAAAAAAAGGAAGAAGCAAAGCCTAAGAAGGAAATAATTATCCGTGAAAAGGATGTGGACGAAGGCGACTTCTACGATTCTCCCGTGGAAATAAGTGAGGAGGAGCTTTTAAGCTACGACCCGGACAGCGAAGAGGACCTTGACGGCGTTAAAAAAAGAAAAAGGGATGATAAAAAGAAGCATACTTTAAGAAATGCAATTCTTATCTCTCTTGCGGTTATAGTTTTATGCTCTGCATTAATATTTATATTTGCAGGCAGCAGCTATTCCTTTAAAAATGCCCTTATAAATATACAAAACTGGTTTATGGGTACCGATGCAGGTGACGGATACCCCGTTAGCTTAACGGGTTCTTCTGCCGATAAAATGGGATTTTTCTCCCAGCAAAGCGACGCCTTTGTACTTACCGATTCCAGCTTTACCTCCATGAGCCTTTCGGGCGAGACGAATTTCTCCCACCGCCACAGCAGCTCACTTCCCTCTGTTTCATATTCTGACGGTAAGTATATTATTTACGATATGGGCAGCACCTCCTACATAGTAGGTAAAGGAAGCGAAGCAGGCGAAAAATTTGTAAGCGAAAATAACATAAACTCAGCGGATATTTCAAAAAGCGGCAAGTACTGCATTTTCACTCAGTCTCAGGACTATGCAGCGGAGCTTCTTGTATATAATGAAAACCACGAGCTTTCGTTTACATATAAATATGCAGAAAATTATCCCGTAGCAGCGGCAGTAAGTCCTGACGGAAAAAAAGCCTGCGCGGTAACTGTTAACGAAAACGGCGGCGAGCTTTACTCTGTTATAGCTGTGTTTGAGCTTAATAAGGAGGAGCCCGTGGCTCAGTACGTTTCCGCAGGCAACTTTATTACCGAGCTTCACTGGGAAAGCGGCAGCGTTTTCGCCCTTGGTGACAAGGCAGCAATAAGCTGTGACAGCTATAATAACTTTGTGGAGTACGTTTATGACGGAAACGTGGTAACAGCTGCGGATTATAACGGCGGCAAGCTGTTTGTTTCGGTTTCCGATTATGAATATGCAGGCTCCTCAGTATTATATATTTTTGACGGCTCTGCTTCCAACGTAAGAAAAATCGAGCTTTCCGAAAGAATTGAGGATATAAGCGCTTACGGTAATTACGTAAGCTTGCTTATCAAAAAGAAAGTATATTGCTATGACCTGTATAGTCTCAGCGTGGTAGCTTCAGGTGATGCCGCTTACGATACTTTAAGCATAGCAATGGCTAACGATACAGGCGTTTACACCTTAGGTGTTACGGAAGTTAATTTTGTACACTTGAGTTCCGAGCCTTAATGTGATATATTTTTATATTGATTGCGTTCTTAGAAATTTATACAAAGGTTTCTTTATGAAAAACAAAATAGAGAGAAAAGGGTTAATATATGAATTTTGTTATTGATATTCTTATTCTTGCCTTGCTTGGGTTTCTGGCGGTATTAGGAATTAAAAAAGGCTTTATAAAATCTGCCTGCGAGCTTTTGGGCGCGTTTGCAGCTGTGTTTTTAGCTTCATATTTAAGTGATATTTTAGCTGAGCTTATTTATAACAATGCTTTCAGACCCGGTATTTATGAAAAAATGCTGGAAACAACGGGCAATTTATCTCTGGCAGCGGCAGCTGAAAACTTCTTTACTTCCCTTGAGCCCTTTGTGTTAAACTTCTTTGAGATGAACGGCATTACCCTTGAGTCAGTTACAGAGGCTTACACCGGCTTTGGTGAGAAGGCAGCCTTAGCTATAACAGATGCAATTTCCCCCGTGTTTATCTCTATGATAAAGGTTTTTGTGTTCTTAGTGCTCTTTATTGTGCTTTTAGTGCTTATAACCTTACTTTCAAAGCTCCTTACAAAGATAATAAAGCTTACAATACTTAAAAAAGTAAACCAGATTTTAGGTGCTGTGTTAGGTGTGTTTAAAGCCGTGGTTATCGTGTGGGTAGTTATCGGTGCCTTCAGCGTGCTTATTCCCCTGTTCCCTGACTGGATGCAGGAAGCTCTTGTCGGCGGTATGGAAAGCTCAGTTTTAGGTTCATTTATTTTAAGTCTTAACCCCTTGATGTGGATATTTAAATAAAAAATAAAAATTTATATAAAGGTGAAAAGGAAATGAAAATTTTTACAAAGGAAAATCTTACAATCCCGAATCTTTTATCTCTCTTCAGAATTTTAACCATCCCCTTCTTCATATATTTTTATATGAAGGATATGGTGTACGTGGCTATAATAGTCCTTGCGGTGGGCGGACTTTCTGACTGTGTGGACGGCTACATAGCAAGGAAATTTAATCAGATTACGGAATTAGGTAAAATGCTGGATCCTCTTGCCGATAAATTAACTCAGGCTGCCATAGCTATTTGTATTGCCTTTAAATATCCCATCATAGCTCCTGTGCTTATATTCTTTATAGTTAAAGAGCTTATTATGCTTATCGGTGCCGTAGTACTCATTAAAAAAGGTGCAAGACCTGTTGCTGCCAACTGGTACGGCAAGCTTGGTACAATTTTATTCTATTTATCCGTTACTGTTGTAGTTATTATGACTCTTTGCTCAGTGCCAAGTCCTGCCTTTGAAATAGTTTCCTATATTCTTTTAGGTTTAACCGCACTTATTATGGCATACTCTCTTTTTAAATACTTCCTTATTGCACTTTCCCAGCTTAAGGAATTGAAGACAGAAAAGAATGCTTAAAAATTCAAAAATTATTAACTAACAAAGCTTATTTTTATGTTATTATTTCTGCGGTGAATAAAAATATATTCTCCCAAATAATAAATAATAAAATAGGTTATCCCCTTTGGAAAGGAATTTTATATATGATTATGTGTTCAAGATGCAAAAAGCGCCCTGCTGTGGTTTTTGTGTCACAAACCAATGATGCTTCTAAAAGCCAGGGTTTATGCCTTACCTGTGCAAAAGAGCTGGGCATTAAACCTGTTAATGATATGATGCAGGATATGATGAACAAATTAGGTATCACCGAGGAACAGCTTGAAGCTATGACGGAGGAGATGTCCGCATTAGCAGAAACAGATGACAACGAGGATTTCACACCCGGCGGTACAGCTTCCATGCCCATTGAGCAGATTTTTGGCGGCGGTGCAAACGGTTTCTCCCAGAACGGTTTTGACCCAAGCCAGCCTCCCAAGTCAGGCGGTGCAAAGAAGGAAGATTTCCACAAGCAGAAAAGAAAGCACATTATGGCTTACTGCACCGATTTAACCAAAAAGGCAAGAAGCGGCGAGCTCGACAGAATCATAGGCCGTGAAAAGGAAACTGAGCGAGTAGTTCAGATTCTTTCCCGCAGAACAAAAAATAACCCCTGCTTAATCGGTGAACCCGGTGTCGGTAAAACAGCCGTTGCCGAGGGTTTGGCACTCAGAATCGCAAACGGTCAGGTACCCTCCAAGCTTCTTGAAAAGGAAGTTCAGCTTCTTGACTTAACCGCTTTAATTGCAGGCACACAGTTCAGGGGTCAGTTTGAAAGCCGTATCAAGGGTCTTGTGGAGGAAGTCAAGCAGGCAGGAAATATTATCCTCTTTATTGACGAGGTTCACAACTTAGTAGGTACAGGCGATGCTGAAGGCAGTATGAATGCCGCAAACATCTTAAAGCCTGCTTTATCCCGCGGTGAAATTCAGGTGGTTGGCGCTACTACCTTCAATGAATACAGAAAATATATCGAGAAGGATGCAGCTTTGGAGCGCCGCTTCCAGCCCGTTACCATCAACGAGCCCTCCATCAGCGAGGCTATTGACGTTATCAAGGGTATCAAGAGCTATTATGAAGGCTTCCACAGCGTAGAAGTCAGCGACAAAATTGCCGCAAGAATCGTAATTCTCTCTGAAAGATATATTAACGACCGTTTCCTTCCAGACAAGGCAATAGACCTTCTTGACGAAGCCTGCACAAGAGCTTCGCTTCGAAACCGCTATTTAGAGGAATTCGAAAACACAATGCGCGAGCTTAAAAGGCAGAAAAATAAGGAAACTGAGCTTACTAATTCCGATACTCCCGACTACGAAAAGCTTGCGGAGGTAAGATATAAGATTGCTAACCTTGAAAAGCAGATAGATGAGATAGACAAGGAAAAGATCATAGCAAAGGTAACAGAAAGCGACTTAGCTCACGTTATCGAGCTTTGGACGGGTATTCCCTCCGAAAGAATCCAGAAGTCCGAGCTTTCTAACTTAGCTAACCTTGAAGATGCTTTAAAGGCTAAAATAATCGGTCAGGACGAAGCTGTAAAGGCTGTTTCCGCTGCTGTAAGGCGCAGCCGCGTGCAGATAAGCCCCAGAAGGCACCCTGCATCCTTCATTTTCGTAGGTCCTACAGGTACGGGTAAAACCGAGCTTGTAAGAGTTCTTTCCAAGGAGTTGTTCGATTCCCCCGAAACTATGATTCGTCTTGATATGAGCGAATTTATGGAGAAGCACTCCGTAAGTAAAATTATCGGTTCTCCTCCCGGATACGTAGGCTACGACGAGGCAGGCCAGCTTACTGAAAAGGTACGCCGCCGCCCCTACAGCGTAATTTTATTTGATGAAATCGAAAAGGCTCATCCCGACGTTTTAAACATCCTTCTCCAGATTCTTGACGAAGGCAGAATTACCGATGCTCACGGCAGAACCGTAAATTTCGAAAATACCGTAATTATTATGACATCTAACGCAGGCAGCGAAAGTAAGGAAAGCTTAATCGGCTTTAACAAAACTGCCGAGGATATCAGCCGCGATAAGGCTACAAAGGCTTTACACGAATTCCTTAGACCTGAGTTTATCAGCCGTATTGACGAAATTATCGTGTTCCGCCCCTTGAACGTAAAGGATTACGAGGAAATTGCAGAGTTGATGCTTAAAGAATATATCGAAACTCTTAAAGAAAAGGGTATAGGCTTCAATTTCTCAGCAGAGGTTTGCGCTTATCTTGCTAAAAAGTCCATTGGCGGCAAGAGCGGTGCAAGGGACATCAGGAACAACATCCGCCGCGAGGTTGAGGATGCTATCACCACCTTGCTTGTTGAGGAAGGCGAGGAAAACATCTCCGGCATATCCCTTATTGTCGAGGACGAGAAAATCAAGCTTCTTACAATTTAATAAAGTTTAAAGGCACTCCGTCAGAGTGCTTTTTTATTTCCTACTTGATAAATAAACCTTACTGTAGTAAAATACTTTTAGAAAATTATAGTTTGGAGATTGAATATGGGCTATTTTTACGCTGTTATGTGGCTTATTGTCGGCTTACTTTTAATATTTAAAATAAGCAAGGAAAATAAAATATTCTATTTGCTGGGTGCTTACTTTATTTATATGGGTGCCTGGTGGGGTGTTAACGAATACCTTCCCGAGGTTAATTTGTTCGACGGTGTTTACGGCTGGATTTTCAAGGGAATAAGCTTCGTTATACTTGTTATTATCGTTGTTTTCTACGTTAAATGTATTTATCTTCCTGAAAAGAAGAAGGAAAAGAAAGAAGAATAAAATTCTCCGAAAAAGGATTTTTGGAAAGTTAAAAGAAGGAATTAATTAAGAAATGGACGCATTCTTTGTTGTATTTGAAAAGGTTGTCATAATGGTTATTATGATAGCTGTAGGTTATATTTTAACTAAAATCGGTACTTTAACCGAAAAGGGCGCAGGGGAAATCACCAAAATACTTTTAAATATCGTAACCCCCTGCCTTATTATATCCTCATTCCTGTCTGCTGAATCAGGCTCGGTTAGCCCCGTTTCACTTATTTTAGCGGCGGTGCTTCCCTTATCCTCAATGATAATTGCGGTGCTTTTAAGCTACACAATGTTCAGAAAAGAAACAGCGGAAAGAAAAAGAGTTCTCCGCTTTTCCGTTGTATTCGGTAACGTAGGCTTTATGGGTATGCCCCTGGTTACAAGTATTTTGGGCGAGGAAGGCGTTATTTTCGCTTCATTCTTTATAGTAATGTTCAACATTTTCTGCTGGACCTACGGCTATACAATGATGAGCGGCGAAAAGAAAATTAAAATAAAGTCAATTTTAATTAACCCCGGCACCATAGGTCTTGTTATAGGACTTCCCTTATACCTTTTAAATGTGGATCTTCCCGAGGTTATAAACGCTCCCATTGGATATTTTGCGGATTTAAACACACCCCTTGCAATGGTTATTGTGGGCAGTAATATAGCAAAGGTTAAATTTAAGGAATTCTTAACGGATATAAGCGTTTACAAGGTAGCATTATTAAGGCTCTTTATAGCTCCTGCGGTATTTTTCGCTATGCTTTACCTTATTGCTCCCGAGTACAATTTATTTATGTCCACGGCTATTCAGGCAGCAACTCCCGCGGCGGCAAACTGCGTGCTTTTTGCAATGCTCTTTAAGCAGGATTCCGCTCTGGCATCCAAAACCGTTGCAGCTACCACGCTTTTCTCAATTGTCACAATCCCCCTGATGACAATGTTTGCACAAATTTTGGTAAACTTACATATATGATTAATTTTTAAAAGGCGGCACAGAATATAAAGGCGGCAGAAATGAAAATTAATTTCACCGCTTTATATAGATGAGTCTGCTTTAATAAAGGCAGGCTCTTTTCGTTTATGAAAGGAATAAATTATGGGACCTTACTACTATGTTGTGGAAAAAATTGAAGGCGACTATGCCTACTTAAAAAGGACGGATATTAATTCCGAGGAATTATTTATGATAGCTCTGGCTCTTTTGCCTGAAGGAGCGGATATCGGCACGAAATTAAAGTGGGAAAATTTAATGTACGAGGTAATATAAAATGAAAATTGCTCCTTCCGTGCTTGCGGCGGATTTCATAAATCTTAAAAGTGAAATGGAAAAGGTGAAAACAGCGGATTTTATTCACCTTGACATTATGGACGGCCATTTTGTGCCCAACATAAGCTACGGCCCTGACGTGGTAAAATTCTTAAAAAAGGTAAGTGACGTCCCCTTTGACGTGCGCCTGATGATTTCCCACCCCTTAAAATATCTCGATACCTTTAAGGATACGGCGGACGTAATCTCCTTCCATATTGAATGCGAGGATGATACCGACGAAGTTATCGATAAGATTATATCAATGGGTAAAAAGCCTGCTGTGGCATTAAAACCCGGCACACCTGTTGAGGAAGTTTACAAATATTGTCACAAGCTTTATATGGTACTTGTCATGACGGTTGAACCCGGCTTTGGCGGTCAGAGCTTTATGGCTGAGCAGATGGAAAAGGTCAAAAAGCTTAAGGAAAAGTTCCCCTCACTTTTAGTTGAGGCGGACGGCGGTATAAATGCAAAAACTGCTCCTGTCTGCAAGGCAGCAGGACTTGATATTGCGGTGGCAGGCACAGCTGTTTTCAGAGCGGAGGACCCTGCAGCAGCTATTGAAAATTTAAGATAATTAAACTGTTTTGTAAAAGAGGTAATAATTATGGTAAAGGTTACGGATTTTGCTATTATTCAGCGCGATGAAAACAACGAAGCAAGAGTTTATTTCAGCGGTAAAATTCCCTCCTGGGTAGAGGAAACAGCCTGCCTTTGGGCAAGAGTATATAGTGAAGACGAAAATTTGACCGTATGCGACCATACTCTTTGCCAGAGAGAAAATGACGAGTGGAAAATAGAATTTACCCTTCCTGCAGGTGGACTTTACACCTTTGAAGTAAGGGTTGTAGGCAGCTTAAAGGATGACCCCAATGACGGCGGCAGAATCAGTATAGTCCGTCACTTCGGCGTTGGCGACCTTTACGTAATG
>JAGBID010000187.1 GCA_017935165.1 Clostridia bacterium | reverse complement strand
CCTCAAACGTGCCTGTCTGCCTATTCCAGCACTCGCGCATATTTAATTGGCTCTTTTTGAGAGCTTAGATATAATAACACAAAAAATATTGATTGTCAATAGAAAAATTAAGAAAATTAAATATATTAAAGGGATTGTTTTCTTAACGCAAAAACCCTCTCGGGTTCAAGTCCCATATTAAAATGTATGCAAAAAAGAAAAGCAACCAAAACAAAAGTTTTGATTGCTTTTCTGGTGCGCGAAATGGGACTTGAACCCATACGTCGTGGACACACGCACCTCAAACGTGCCTGTCTGCCTATTCCAGCACTCGCGCATATTTATTAGTGTTCTTGTTGAGAACAAAATTTATTATATCACGAAAAACAAAAATGTCAACACTTTTTTATTAAAATCAGGAAATTAATTTTGAAAGCAGGTATAGGTCATAAGTGTCAAGAGCTCCGTCACGGTTAAGGTCCGCGGAGGTTTTGTTTGCGCCTGAAAGGAGGCTTTTGCCTATAAGATGCTGTTGTAGAGCGCTCATATCGCTGCTGTTGACTGTGCCCGTGCCGTTTACGTCGCCTTTAAGGGCTATGGGGTAATCAACGCCGTCTATTGTTACGAACATACCCGTTTTAATATTGCCCGAGGCTTCACTGCCGTTTTCTGTAAATACCTTTACGCCGTGAGTTTTATAAAATTCGCTTACTGTTATGCTGTTTTCGATGAATACACAGCCGTCAAAAATATCAGGCGCCTGAGTATTGCTTTCGGATGAACTGCTTTCAACCTCAGGTTCCTCGGGGACGTAAGGTTTGTGGGTGTAAAATACAAGCCTGCCGTTTTCCTTCAGGATTATACCGTTACTGTTTACAGCCATAAAGTTGCCCTCAACACTGTAGGAATAGAAATCATCAAGCCAGGTGGTACCTATACTTACGGCATCATAGGTAAAATGTGCGTAAAGCTTGCCGTTATAGGCGTAGAAATGCTGTTTATCGTTTAAAAAGGTACAAGCTTTATTGGGAATGACGCCTCCTGCATACATCAGGTATTCATCACCTGAAAGCACCACGTAATATCCGTTTGATGAAATATAGGAGTAATCGTTTAAAAAGAGGGCAGGGCTGTATTTCAGATTATAGGTGTCGAAGCCGCCTACGTCACCGCCTGAGCCGCCGTAAAGCAGGGTGCTGCCCATTACTATATAAAAGCTCCCGCCTGTGGAATCAATTAAATCTATCTCGCTGCCTATATCGTAGCTATATACCAAACTTCCGTTTTGATACCTGCTTATGACCGTGGGAGAGTTATATTCTACTATATAAATGTTGCCGCCGCTGTCAATGGTCAGGTACTTAATGCTGTAGGGTGAAATGCCGATTGAATAGGAGCCTATAAGACCTGCTGAATCAATATTATATAAGTTTACGGAAAGGCTGCCGTTATTACCGAGCACGTACAGAGTATTGCCGTAAAGCTTTGCGAATATAGCTTCATAACCTAAAGGCATATTGTAATAGACCTCGGTATCCGAAAACCTGATAAAGCTGCTGTTTGTGACGGTTAAATTATCACTTCCGATACTCTCCATAATAATAACCGAGGAGCTTTCCGCTGATATATCCACAGCTTCAGCCCTAAGATTTACAGGGGATATAAAAACAAAAGTGCCTGCAAGCAGAAAAACGCATAGGATAAAGGAGATAAGCCTTACTTTACGTTTTTCCATTGCAAGCACCACCAATTTACTTACTTTTATTCTTCAAGGTCCATACGGGTGAGAGTTACCTTTAAGTCGCCGTCCTTAGAACGGATATTTGTGAGATAGCCGTATTCATCAGTATAGATGAAGAATCTTTCTGCCTGACCGTCCGCATTATCAAATACAACATCGATGTAATACTTATGGATACCGTCCTCGTGCTCGTAGTGATAGAAATGAGCAGCTTTAAGAAGGTCGAAGAGCTTAATGATTTTGTAGCCGTCAAAGGACTCGAGGTAAGTCATCTGCTTTTCATCATAAGCCACACCGCCCTGGGCTGCGGAGAATTTACCGTCGCCTTCAGCTTTGATGTACATACCTTCAAGGCTTTCGGGAGTGTAAACTGTGTAGTAGGGATACTCAACGAAGCCAATGCCCTTCCATGTTTCGGCTGTGTAAACAGCTTCTGCAAAAATGGGAGCGGGCATATAGTTTTCATCCTTAGCACAGCCTGTGAATGGCACAAGGGTGAGCACTACAAGTAAAAGAAATGCGGTAAGTTTTTTTAACTTTTTCATAATATATACCTCTTTTAAATATTGATTTATTAATTTTCCAGCATCTTATAAACTGCGGGAAGTTTATTTATTATATCTGTAGGGAGCATAGCAATTTGTGAAAGCTCTTTTGCACATATATCGCCTGCTTTACCGTGAACGTAAACGGAAGCTATGGCGGCTTCCTCAGGCTTTAAACCTGAAGCCAAAAGGGAAGCGCATATACCGGCTAAAACGTCGCCGCTGCCGCCCTTTGCCATACCGGGGTTACCGGTGGGGTTTAAGTGCATTTCACCGTCGGGCATTGCTACTATGGTGCCGGAGCCCTTTAAGCATAGTATAACCTTATGCTCCATAGCAAACTTTTTGGCAATATTATACCTGTCCTCCTGGACTGCGGAGGCGGTTTTGCCTATAAGTCTGCCCATTTCACCCGGATGAGGGGTTAAAACAAGGGGATAGCTTGCAAGAGCCAATATATCGGTATTTTCCGAAGTGAAATTCAAAGCATCTGCATCAAGGACTATGGGGCATTTACTGAACCTTAAAACTGTTTCAAGGTACTTTTTAGCATCCTGACCCAAGCCGCAGCCTATAAGCACAGCGCTTGCCTTGTTAAGGGAGTTAAAAAGCTTTTCGCTGCTGATGACCGAGCTTTCCTCAGTGTCGAAATTCATAACAGTGAAAATTGCTTCGGGGACAGCTGCCGCCACTATGGGGTAGATGTCGCTTGAAATGGCTATATCAAGAAGTCCCACACCGCTTCTAAGGGCTGCCTTTGCTGCCATTATGCAGGCACCCGCCATTGAGTAGGTACCGCATATCATTAAAAGTCTGCCGAAATCCCCTTTGTTGCTGTCGCGCTTCCTTTTGGGAATGAAGCTTTTAACAAGGCTGTCATCAATAAGGGTAAAGGCAGGCGGGCAGGAATCCACCAGGTTTTTGTCAATGCCGACGGAGGCTATATGAACTTCACCTGAGTAAGATGCCGCAGGTTCTTCCGTAAGTGCAGGCTTAAGTGCTGTAAAAGTAAGGGTGTAATCTGCCTTAAACGCACCCTTTGATACCCTTGCGCTGTCACATTCACAGCCGCTGGGGATATCAACGGAAACTTTTACCGCGCTGCTTATTTTTGACAATTCCGAAACTCTGTGAAGCTTTAAATCGCATTCGCCTTTAAAACCAAAGCCGAACACAGCGTCCACAATTACGTCCGCTTTTAAAATAAGCTCCTCGCATTTAGCTTTTTCCTCGTCAAAGGAAATTGGCGTGAGTCCTTCAGCTAAATTATCCATAGCGTTTTTAGCTGCTGTGGCAGAAGGGTCACCGTAAAGCTTTATAAGGGAAACCTTCATTCCGCTGCCCTGCAAGATGTTGGCAGCCACGTAGCCGTCACCGCCGTTATTTCCCTTGCCTAAGAGTATGCATATAAGCTTTTTATCTTTTTTATTTTCAAGTAGGGTTTCAAGGATGAAATCCGCTACAGCCTTGCCTGCGTTATACATAAGAACTTCCGTGTTCTTACCGCTTAAGGCGGCACATCTTTCAAGGAATTCAATATCCTCTCTGAAAAAAACTTTTATAGGCATTTTATCATTCCCGTAAAAATATTATCCGCGGCTCTTTAAAACTTCGTGCTTTAAGTGCTTGGGGAGAAACTCGATTATAGCTTTGTCGATTCTCTCATCGGGGTTGAAAACAAGAAGAGTGAAGCCTGTTTTTTTGCTCTTTGCAACTATGTACATAGAGTTTCTGCCGTCCTCATAGAAGGAAGCGAAAATCTTTGTGTCAAAGGTGCGGTTTTTGAGTCTCTGGGCTTCGGTTGCATATACGCCGTATTCCTCAACGTTGCTGCAGTCAAAGCTTGTAAGGCGCTTTCTTGATTTTCTGTCCATTATCTTATCCACGGTAATGTCACCGTTTGTAATGGAATACTCAAACTCAAGGTTTCTGAAGGAATAAATGTAGTAAAGACCTACAAAAAGGCCTGCGATAAGGAAAAAGCTGACAATGGGTCCGAAAGAATAGTTTACGTAAAAAATAATTGCGCCGCCAACAAGTGTGTAGCCCAAAAACAGCACTATATCCTTCCAAGTCATAGGCTTTTTGATCATCTGCTCTACAAAAACGTCCTGGGTCATCATATCGGTTTATACTCCTTTATGTTTAAATGATTTATGATATTTCACAAAACAAGGTGAAACAGGTACTATTTCATAAATTATACCACTAAAAATCAATTAAAGCAATTGAACAATATGTAAATTCAAAAATCTTTTAAATATATTAACATCTTTTTGTGATAAAAACTTGAAAATTTGAAAGAAATGTGTTAATATTTATATTCGAAAACGCCACGACGAAGAAAAGTAGTTTTACCCTTACGTTCAGAGAGAGCGGGTCACCGGCTGAAAGCCTGCTTACGGAAAGTAAAGTGAAGTTCACTTCCGAGCGGTCCTTGTAAAAGGCGTAGCTTATAATATATAGTATGCCGAGTAGCTTGGAACGGGCAGCGCCGTTAAAAGCTTCAAAGGGCGGTTAATGCCGCTGAAATTGGGTGGTACCACGAGAGATTTCCTCGTCCCATGTAGGGGCGAGTTTTTTTATGCCCTTAATAAAATTAAAAAGGAAACGGAGAAAAACCATGAGCACAAAAATCGAAATGCTTAAGGCGGAGTTCGAAAAGGAAATTGAACTTTGCGAAAACAGTGAAGCAATCGAAAAAATCAGAGTAGCTTACCTTGGCAAAAAAGGTAAAATAACAGAGCTTTTAGGCGAGCTTAAAAACGTACCTAACGAGGAGAAAAAGGCTTTCGGCCAGAACGTTAACCTCCTTAAAAAATTTGCTGCTGATAAAATTGCAGAGCAGGTAGAAATTATTAAAAAGGCAGAGGAAGAAAAGCTTATAAACAGCGCAGAAACCTACGACCTTTCACTTCCCTCCTCCGAGGAAAGCGGCTCCTACCATCCTATCACACTTGTTCAGCGTGAAGTAGAGGAGATTTTCGCATCCATGGGCTTCACAATTGAGGACTACGTGGAAATTACTGACGACTACCACTGCTTCGAGGCTTTAAACATCCCCAAGCACCATCCCGCAAGAGATATGCAGGACACATATTATCTTGATAACGGTCAGCTTTTAAAGACTCATACTTCAGCTGCCCAGAACGCAATTATGAAAAAGTACGGCGCACCCCTGCGCGCTATTTTCCCCGGCAGATGCTTCAGAAATGAATCTACCGACGCCTGCCACGAGAATACCTTCTTCCAGATGGAAGGTATGATGATCGATAAGGATATTTCCATTTCTAACCTTATCTACTTTATGAAGAAAATGCTTTCCGAAGTTTTCAAGCAGGATATTAACGTCAGACTCCGCCCCGGCTTCTTCCCCTTCGTTGAACCAGGCTTTGAGCTTGACATAAGCTGCACAATCTGCGGCGGTAAAGGCTGCCCCTCCTGCAAAAACAGCGGCTGGCTTGAGCTTTGCCCCTGCGGTATGATCCACCCCAACGTACTTAAAGCCGGCGGCATTGACCCCGAGGAGTACACAGGCTTTGCATTCGGCCTTGGCTTAACAAGGCTTGCAATGATGCGCTTTGGCGTTAAGGATATCCGTGATTTAAACAGCGGTAACTTAAAGGCACTTGACCAGTTCAAGCACGAATAAACTGATAAGTAAGGAGTAAAAATAGATATGCTTATTTCAATGAATTGGATAGGCGAATTTGTGGACTTAGAAGGTCTTGACAAAGAAAGCCTTATTAAAAGATTTACTCTCTCCACAGCTGAGGTCGAGGATATTTTCCATATGGGTGAAAACCTCCGCGACGTTGTTGTTGGCGAGATTTTAACAATTGAAAATCATCCCAACTCCAAGAAGCTTCACCTTTTAACAGTTGATGCAGGCGACAAGGTATATGACGTTGTTTGCGGTGCTCCCAACGTAAGAGTCGGTATGAAAATCCCCTTCGTTAAGGAAGGCGGCAGAGTTGAAGCAGGCGAAATTACAACAGCTACAATTGCAGGCTATGTTTCCCACGGTATGTGCTGCTCTGAAAGTGAGCTTGGCATAAGCGCTGACCATTCAGGTCTTTGGGAGTTACCTTCCGATTTAGTTAACGGTACTGACATCTGCGACGTTTACGATATTAAGGATATAGTTTTCGAGGTTGACAACAAGTCCCTTACAAACCGCCCTGACCT
>JAGBID010000186.1 GCA_017935165.1 Clostridia bacterium | reverse complement strand
CTGCGGCCGTAAACGATCTGTAAGAAGAGTTCACGCATATCAGTGTTGATAGCGTCACAAACGAGGTCTGTATTTAAAGCCTCGAGGAGAGTTTTACCGGGGAGAATTTCAGCAGCCATAGCTGCGGAGTGAGTCATACCGGAGCAGCCGATTGTCTCAACGAGAGCTTCCTCGATGATGCCGTCCTTAACGTTAAGAGATAATTTGCAAGCGCCCTGCTGGGGTGCACACCAGCCCACGCCGTGAGTATAAGCGGAAATGTCCTTGATTTCCTTAGCCATTACCCATTTGCCCTCTTCGGGGATGGGAGCGGGACCGTGCTTGGGACCTTTAGCTACAGTACACATCATTTCCACTTCTTTAGAATAATTCATAAGTGGTACTCCTTTCAAATGCTTAATAAATGTAATTTGCTTGGTTTTATGTATAAGCGCAAATTCACATATTCATTATAATATTTCGTGAAAGAATTATCAAGGATTTTTGCACATTTTGTAAGAATTTTTTATTTTATTCGGTTATACCGCGTTGGTGACCATTACACTGTAGGGGAAACCCTTGCAGTTTACGAGACGGAAGGGTTGCCCCACAGCGCGCAACTCGGCTCCCCTGTGTAAGGGGAGCTGGATTTTGAAAAGTGTCTTGTCCGCTTTTCAAAATACTGAGGGGTTGATAAAGAGGTTAGCTTACTCCGGTCTGCATCTCCTCATCCGACTTCGCTTCAGTTACCTTTCGCTCAGCCACCTTCCCCGCTGGGGAAGGGGACACGAACGTAGTGAGTGACGGATGAGGAGATACAGATTAGAACCAGTTACCCTCTTTCACAACTAAAACTCGCTGTAATCTTGCCTTACGGCAACGGACAGCAGTAAATGCTGTCCCTACGTATATACATTAATTGCGTCGCAGACCATTAACGTGTCGCAGACACGCATCACTAGTGAAACGTCATCACTTGCGTAGCATGTATCACTCCTCACTCGCCACAACGTGGCGCTGTGGGAAGGCTCTGCTATTTCAAAACAAGCTTGATGGCGAAAAGCTGGAGCCTTTTGGGTAAAAGGTTCAGCATAAGTAAAAGCGGGTTACGGTTTAATTTATAGGCAAAGGCAGGATTTTTCTTACTAAAGATCCTTTCCACCTTTCCGGCTACCTTTTCGGGGCGGACGCTGCGTGCCTCCACACTTTCCACAATTTTCTTAAAGCGCTGTGCATTGCAGGAATAAAGCTCGGTTTTCTCCACGAATCTGTCAAGAGCGGCGGTGGAAACCCCCAGCATATTGGTGGAAACCGCACCTGCCCTGAGCACCGACACCTTGATTTTCTTAAGCTGCAACTCCATAGAAAGGGAGTAAGCGTACTTTTCAAGGGCAGCTTTGGTGACAGCGTAAATGCCCGTGAAAGGCAAGGGCCACAGGGGTGCAAGCTCGCTGGTTGTTATGATTATGCGGCTATTCTCCTTTAAAAGGGGCAGAAAATGCTTGTTGATTAAGAAGGCGCCTTTAAAATTTATATCCACAATCCTTTCAAAATCCGCCGTTTCCATCTCCACAAGGGAGTCAAGCATATAGATTCCTGCAAAATGGATGATGGCGTCAATGCTTTCAGCAGTTTCCTTTACCTTTAAAAAGGCTTCTTTGACGCTTTCTTCGTCGGTTAAATCCGCCTTTATGGGGATTATATTTTCCCCTTCGATATATGTTTTTCTGTCAATAGCGTAAACCTTAAAGCCTTTACTTGCAAAAAGCTTACTTGTTTCCAAACCCATTCCGCCGAATGCACCTGTAATGACTATATTTTTCATATTAAAACTCCCATTAAATGGTCAACTTCGTGCTCAATAATCTCAGCTGTGAAGCCTTTGAAGGTCTTGATTCTGGTTTCGAAATTTTCGTTCTGCCACTTTACCTTTATCACCTTGTGGCGCGTACACTTTCTTTTGCCGCCAAGCAGGGATAAACAGCCCTCCTCGGTCTCGTAGGCGCCTTCCTTTTTGATGATTTCGGGGTTATACATCAGGCTATATTGCGGGATTTTTCCGCTTTCGTCAAGAAAAACTATGATGTTTTTTCTCACACCTATCATATTTGCCGCCATGCCCACACATTCCTCCTTGTGGAAAATGAGTGTGTCCATTAAATCCTTGGCGGTTTCTTTATCCTCCACGGTGGCGGTTTCAGACTTTACTCCCAAAAATATTGGGTCGTGCATTAATTCCTTTACCATAATTATAACTCCTTAATATAAATAAGCTCCTTTGCTTTCTGCTCGGGTGGGTAAAAACCGCCTTTTAATACGTAGCCGCGCTTTTCGTAAAATTTGTAGGCTGTTTCATCCTCCTGAGTGCTTGTCATCACGTATTTGTAGTCCATCATTTTCATGCTGTTTTCCCATTTATCCATCATTAAGGTACCGTAGCCGCAGTTTCGGTAGTCCTCATTTAAAATGATAAGGTCCAAAAAAGGTATGGTCTGCCAGAATAAGCTATACCTGAGCACACCCACCACAGGGTCCTTAAGACGGTGATTTTGTCCGCCGTTCTTTATTGAATCGTCAATAAGGACATAAACCTGATTATTCCATATACATTCGCCTAATATTGCAGGCGGTATATGACAGTCTAATTTCATTATTTTAGCTTTATCCTTACCAAGAGCAAGTCTTATTTCCATATTATAACTCCTTCTCCGCCGCGGTGACCTCACCTGTCAGCACATGGCTTTTCAGGGTGATTATCTTGTTCCCTCTTTTGAAAACTATTACATTATTTGCAGGCTTTTCGTAGAAAAGATCCTCCTCGTTTTCGCCGTAATTTTCCATGTAATATTCAAGTAAGCTTCTATTGTACTCTTCTTCTTTTAAAAATCCGCTCATTTTTTACCTCGTAAATTGATTATACATTTATTTTAACACATATCACATCTTACTTAAATAGTTAACGCAAAAATATTGACATATATAAAATGCCGTGCTATGCTCCCAATATCCCCCCACGGGGGTTATGGAGGTAATTATGGAAGAAAATAAAATGCATAAACACAGCCCTGAACACACAAAAGCTGTGCTTAACAGAATGTCACGCGCTATAGGTCACTTAAGCTCCGTCAAAAAAATGATTGAGGATGAACGTGACTGCAGCGAGGTACTGATTCAGCTTTCTGCCGTAAGGGCACAGATAACGAACCTGAGCAAGCTGATATTAAAAGAGCACCTTGACCACTGCATTATTGACGCAGTAAAGGTAAATGACGAGGAAAGCATTGCAAAATTAAAAGAGGCTATTGAGAGATTATTATGAAAAATTTAAGCAAAGGTATATTTTTAGCCATTTTAGCGGCGGCACTGTACGCCATCAATTCACCTTTCTCTAAAATACTCCTTGACTATATGCCCTCCACCCTGATGGCAGGTTTTCTGTACGTAGGTGCAGGCTTGGGTATGCTTATAATTGCCCTTATAAGGAAGTTAAGAGGTAGTAAGAAAAAGGAGCTTAAGCTTACCAAAAAGGAGCTGCCATACACTTTGGGAATGATAGTTCTTGATATTTTAGCGCCCATATTCCTTTTGATGGGTTTAAAGGCAACCACAGCCGCCAACGCATCCCTGTTAAATAATTTCGAGATTGTGGCTACTGCTTTAATTGCCCTTATTGCCTTTAAGGAGCTTATAAGCCCGCGCCTTTGGTCGGGAATAATTTTCGTCACTCTCTCCTGCCTTATTCTTTCCTTTGAAAATATACAGAGCCTCAGCTTCTCCTACGGTTCACTTTTCGTTTTACTTGCCGCCGTGTGCTGGGGTCTTGAAAACAACTGCACCAGAAAGCTTTCATCTAAAGACCCATTGGAAATAGTTTTATTAAAGGGCATTTTTTCAGGCTGCGGTTCCATAATAATCGGACTTGTTATAGGTGAGCGAATTGCCAATATATGGAGCATTTTCGCCGTTCTGCTTTTAGGCTTTGTGGCTTACGGACTAAGCATTTATTACTACGTTTACGCCCAGAGGATTTTGG
>JAGBID010000185.1 GCA_017935165.1 Clostridia bacterium | reverse complement strand
TTTATGATGGTAAATATGACGGACGGCACAAGCGAAACAATTAAAAGTGCCACTAAGTTCATAGAAAATGCCGGCTACACCTTCCCCGTTTATTTTGATACCGAAGAAAGCGCCCTTTACGCCTACTACGTTTACTCCATTCCCGCCACATATTTTATTAACAGTGACGGAACCTTGGCAGCTTATGCACACGGTATGATAAACGAAGAAGCTTTAACTAAAGGAATAGAATTAATGAAATAAATTAAGGATAGTTAAAGCTATCCTTTTTCTTTACTTTTTAACTATATTCATTTTTAATTTTACCTAACTCAATTTAGCGGTTATTGAAAATTTTATACTTTTTGATAAAATTAAAACATATTAAGCTATAAGGGGGATCGTATGTACAAACTAAATAAATTTGGCAGCACTCTTCTGAAACTCAGAAAAGAACGCGGCTGGACTCAATCTGAACTTGCAGCTAAAATAGGCATTGCTCCGCAGTCAATTTCAAAGTGGGAATGCGAAATCGGATACCCCGACGTAACACTTTTCCCTATAATCGCTGAGCTTTTTAATATTCCTATCGGTGTACTATTTGGTGACCCTTTACTTGACTCCGACAAGCGCTTTGGCATGGAGCAAGAAAACTTAGTTCAGCAAAACAAACTCTCACACGAACATCACCATAGCTTCGACTGTGAGAATAATAACAGATTATTTTTATATAAAAGCCGCAGCGGCACTCTCTCAGAACATTATGAAAAAGGCGAATTCTTTTTTAAACTAACCGATGGATCAGGTGAACGTATTCTGCCGCTTTATAAAATCAATCGCCCTGAAAAAGAGGAACAGGAATATTATTGCGGACTGAGCAAAGATGATATAATTTCATCAGGAAGAGACCTGATGGGTGAACTGCTTACTAAAAACGGTGACCCCGACTACAATGAAGTTAAAAACGCTTTACCTGTTATATTCAGGGATACATATACTGTTCTGGGTGGCGTATCCTCTGTAGCAGGCCTTACTGTTGATACCGATGGCAGAGTGTATAATCAAAGTTCAGGACGAAGCAGAAAAACAATTGAAATATTTATACCATCTGACTATGATAATAAGCTTGGCTCCATAAAACCTTACCAGGCTTTGGTTGGTAAGGAATATCCTCTTCTTCTTTCGGTACATACTGATGGAGAGCACACACTTGAATTCCTATATTTTGTAGAGCCAACTGAACCGGACAGAGACCCAATATGCTGGATAAGAATCAAAAGATATCAAAACAATAAACCGGATTCTTTTACTTTCGAATACCGTGTTGCGGCAATAGCCCGTGAAGCAGATGAAAAAGAAATGTTTGAAGCTCAGCCGTCAGAAGAACTTTTTCTCGATGCATTATACGATACAGTAAGCTATTGGGTGGAATTTTCAAATGAAGGCGCCGAATTTAAAATCCCGGAAGAGGAGCTTTCAAGAATCACAAGAGGCTCTTTAGCCTTTGCTGCACTCACGTTTACCTGTGAGCACGCTCACTACGGCCATAGATTTTACGGAAAAGAGATACACGATAATTTCCCTCCAAACTATATATTTACTATTGAAGCCCTCTGTAGTCTTGGCAGGTTTACTGAAGCTAAAAATATTTTCACTCATTTTCTTAAATATGTTCTCAGAAGTGATGGCAGAATAAACTACCGCCAGGGTACCGGCCTTAATTTTGGCGCCAGCGCCGCCGAATACGGAATGCTCCTTTTCTTAGCAAACCGTTACCGTAAAGCACTTAGTATTGATTCACTGTGTGAAAAAGAACTTCGAAAGCTTATAGCTATGGGCGAAGTTATTTTAGAACATATGAGTGAATGCGAAGAACTTAGCTCAGTTAAGCTTATTAAAATGTGTGCAGAAGCTGACACTAACGAGAGAATTCATATTTATATAAATAATAACCTTTGGGCTATACGAGGACTTAATTCTTTAGCTTCACTGCTTGGGGAAAAAGGCTATAAATA
>JAGBID010000022.1 GCA_017935165.1 Clostridia bacterium | reverse complement strand
GGCTTGCATTTGTAAATACAGTTGTTTCGCATGCCTTATAGATATTACCCTTACCGTCTGTCCATGCAATGAAGTTTTCAGAATCAAGACCTAAATCTTCAGGCTCCGGGAATGTATATGTGCTTGTACTGTCCTTCATGGTAACGGTCTTTACAATTTCACCGTCCTCGGAAGACTTGAAAGAGAAGGAAGCGGGCTTAACATAGAATGCAATATTATCGTAGTATACAGTAGCTTTTTCAGAAATAGCGTTTGTGTTTACCTGGGGAACCGCACCGCTTGTATGAGTACCCGCGGTAATTGTTTTTGATGTGCTTACACTATACCACTTGCCGACTTCGCCGCTGTGAGATATATTTGTACCACTGTTATATACTTCACCGCCAAGTGCACCGCAGAAACGTGTCCAGAAGGTCTTGCCGGTGAAAGCTCCGGCACCTTCTGCGATTTTATAATCAAAGTCAAAAGTAATAAGTTCCGCCGCAGGTGCAACACCCTTGTTCCAGGTATAACCGAACAGATATACGCCCTTACTTGTAAAGGAGCCCCATATAACCTTGTTGCCGTCTTCCTATGTAGTTAAACCACGGTTACCGTTAATTGAGTCAGCTCTCAGTTCAAAGGTCGGCTTTACAGTAAAATATTCGGGATTCATATAAGTAGGTGCGAAAATATCATCCTTGCCTTCATAATTGAAGAGAAGAATAAGATCGCCCTTGTTTTCATCATAAAGAGGTTCTTCAAAAGCAAGAAGTGTTAATGACTTGCCGCAAATTTCATCTGCAGGATATGCTTTACCTGCTTCATAATACTTTCCGTCTGCTTCCCAGAATTTGAAATTGGTATCAGACCATGCGCCGTCAACAGCAGAGGGCACGGGCAGAGTAACGGTTTCTGTATCGTATTCAATCATTTTTAAGTTGTCGCCGTTTGCAAATACAACTGCATTTTCAGGGAAATAGTAAAGCTTGATATTGTCAAGATAGTATGTCATGCTTGCTTTATTGGGCATAATACCTGCACGGGTAATGGATACATCCTTATCAGCTGTATGATAGTAAGGCTTTGTGGCAACATTACCGTAAGTCATGTTAACACCTGTGCCGTCAGCAAGATTTTCAACTACAAGAGTATTGTTGTACACCTTGGTAACCCATTCATTCTTATTGATAGGTGCTCCGCCGGGAGTTACGCTGATATAGTCACCGACACCAGTTCCGCCGCTATGATTAATGTTGGTAAAGTATCTTTCCATAAGGCTGCTCGCACTGTCTGCACTGTAGTAGTCATATACCATCATATACTTACCGGGAACTACCTTGAAGTTTTTGAAATCTATAAAGGTCTGTACCCAGCCTGTACCCGTAACTGAAAGAACCTTGCCCTTTTCACCTTTCGGGTCGTCAACTACGCTTTTAGCTGTAACACTTGCAAAGCTTGTCGTTGAGCCTGTCATATAATCAGAATCAAAGTAAGCAACAGCGTTGTGGTCAGCATTTTCCTGTTCATAATCCTTGAAAAGGATAAGCTTACCGTAGTCCTTATGCACAAGAGGCTCGGTTACAGAAGCAAGAGCAGCTTCTTCGGTTACTTCTGCCACTGCTCCTTCAGCCGCATCAAGTTCAAGTGCCGAAGCAGAAAGAACAAGTGCAAGCATCATCATGATGCACAGCATGACTGATGTTAGTTTTCTCATAAAAACTCTCCTTTTTATAAATAAATTTTAATAGGTTTACTATTAATAATTATACATACTTTTCGACATTTTGTAAATAACCAAAATAGACAAAAATACAGCAATAATAATCGTTATTACGCACAAAAAGCCTCCGCTTTTACACGGAGACTTTCTGAGTTATTTTACATATTATTCAGTTACGATAGAATCAATGTAGGTCTTATTGTTTTCATAAGCTTCGCCGCCTGCATCCTTGATTGCCTTTGCTGCATCGTAGAGAGATGAGGAAGCAGTTTCGCCGTAAACAGTTACGTTTATACCGTTAACAGCAAATACAGCATAAGGTC
>JAGBID010000184.1 GCA_017935165.1 Clostridia bacterium | reverse complement strand
ATGCTTCCCTTCTGCGGTTACCACATGGGTGACTACTTCAAGCATTGGATCGAAATGGGCGAAAAGCTCGGCGATAAGGCTCCCAAGATCTTCAACGTTAACTGGTTCCGTGTAGATGAGGAAGGTCACTTCATTTGGCCCGGCTTCGGTGATAACCTCCGTGTTCTTGAATGGATCCTCAAGAGATGTGAAAACGAAGTTGACGCTAAGGAAACAGCTATCGGCTACGTTCCCAACGCAGAGGACATCAACCTCGAAGGTCTTGACTTCTCCATCGATGCACTTAAGGGTATCCTTGAAGTTGACAACGCTAAGTGGGCTAAGGAAGCTGAAGGTGTTGAAGAGTTCTACAAGAAGTTTGGCGACAAGCTTCCCTGTGAGCTTAAAGAGCAGCTTAACATCCTTAAGGCTAACGTTCAGTAATTTAATTACAGTAAAAAATTACCTGCAGTGTAAAAACTGCAGGTTTTTTATTGAAATAATGTTAGTTTTAGAGTTTTAAAATCAAGTTAAAAAAGAAAAGGACTGAGCAAAAACTCAGTCCTTAATTTTTAAAAGTAGCCCCACCCAACCGTAACGCGTATTCATAACCTGCTACTAAAAAGCAGGTGGGTGTCTGCCCTTGTGTTTCGCGCTCCCTTCGTCCAGTAACCGGTCAGTTAAGCCGTACCGGGAGGTCTGCATCCCGCACACGGAGTCAAACTCCCTTTTATAAAGGTGTAGGGTTATTTAACGCGGTCCGCGAATTGGGTAGGAAGTTTTTAAATTAAGCGAGGATTATTCCTCGTCCTCAGCTTCTTCATCTTCTTCGTAGAAGCTCTCTTCGAATCTTGTTTCGAAAATTTCGGAAAGCTTATTAAGAAGGTCGTCATCCTCAACCTCTGTTAAAAGCTCCTCGCCGTCTTCGTCAACAACTTCGAAAATGTAGTATGTGTCAGGCTCAGAACTTAAATCGCCGCTCTCTGTGAAAGTGGGGAGGAGAGCAATAAAGTGACCGTCATCATTTTCGATTTCGTCAATTATTTCAAACTCGTGCTCCATACCGTCATCATCAAGTAAAGTGATAAGGTCTGCCTCGTAATCGTTACTCATAATATTCACCTATAACCCCAAATGGGTATCCTTTCAATTTCTATGCTTTAATTTTACAAGGAACAAAGAGCTAAGTCAATAGATAATTTGTTAATAAAGAAAATTTCAAAAATTAAAATGCTGCAAAGATATTTTATGCAGGAAATATTAAAAAATACTTTAATTTTACTTGACTTAATAAGTCTCTGAGCGTAAAATACATAAGGTTTAAAATTAAAGAGGATTAAAAAGAGGGTTTAAAAATGCTTAATTTCTTCAAAAATTACCTTGGAATCCTTAAAAAAGAGTTTATGGGTTATAACGGTAAAAAGTTCACAAACGACCTTATGGCAGGTATCACGGTAGCTGCCGTTGCCCTGCCTTTAGCTTTGGCGTTCGGTGTAAGCTCAGGTGCTACAGCTGCAGCGGGCATTGTTACGGCTATTTTCGCAGGTCTTGTTATAGGTGGACTTTCAGGCGCATCCTACCAGATAAGCGGTCCCACAGGCGCTATGACGGCAATTCTTGTTTCATTAGTTGCACAGTACGGTATGCAGGGCGTGTTTACAGCAAGCTTTATTGCAGGCTTAATTCTCCTTGTTTGCGGTATATTTAAATTAGGCGGCTTGGTTTCTTACCTTCCTATGCCCGTTATTACAGGCTTTACAAGCGGTATTGCAGTAATTATCGCCTTAGGCCAGGTAAATAACTTAACAGGCTTAAAGAGTGAGGGTTTAAATACTATTGAAACAATAATCAGCTATTTCAAATTGCCCCAGACTCTTGACGTAGCTTCATTAATTGTAGGTCTTGCTGTAATAGTATTTATGTTTATTTACCCAAAAAAGCTTTCAAAATACTGTCCTTCATCATTAATAGCAATCATCCTTTCCACACTTGTTTGCTCCCTTTGCGGCATAAACGTGCCCACAGTAGGCGCTATTCCCAAGACATTATTCCTTGAGGAAAGACTTAACTTCTTAGCTATTGACTTTGCACAGATTGGTAATTTAATTACTCCTGCAATTTCTATTGCTGCATTGGGTCTTATCGAATCCCTTCTCTGCGGTTCTTCGGCCGGCAGAATGAAGAACGAGAAAATGGATGCTGATGTTGAGCTTGTTGCCCAGGGTATTGGCAATATGGTAATTCCTATGTTCGGCGGTGTACCTGCAACAGCAGCTATTGCAAGAACCAGCGTGGCAATCAAATCCGGTGCCGAAACACGCCTTGTTTCAATTATTCACGCATTGGTACTTTTACTTTCCATGTTCGTTTTAGGCGACGTTATGAGTATGATTCCTCTCTCAGCACTGGCTGGCGTGCTTATAGTAACTGCCTGGAGAATGAACGAATGGCATTCCATCAAATCCATATTCGGCAAGAAATTAAAAACAGCTATTGCACAGTTTTTAATAACAATGATATCCACCGTTATCTTCGATTTAACAATCGCCATCTTAATCGGCGTTGTATTCTCAGCTTTTATGTTTATTGTAAAGGTATCTAAAATGCAGATAGACGTAAAAACAGTTGAGAGTGAGAAGTTCGAAACAATTGACGATAAGGTCAAGAATACTGCCATAGTAGCACTTTCCGGTCCTTTATATTTCGGCACAAGCGCAAAGCTTACTGAGTATATGGACAGCCTTGACGACTGCAATCACGTTATTTTTGAGCTTTCAAGCGTAAACGTAGCTGATTTATCAGGTGTTGAAGCTTTCAAGGAGAAGTGTGAAGAGCTTATAAGCAGAGGCTGTGAAATCTACTTAACTGCAGTAGTGCCCGAGGTTAAAAAGATGTTTGACCGCTGCGGCTTTATTGAGAAAAACGAAAACGAGCTTTACTTTGAAAACAGCGACAAGGTATTTGAATTTATAGCAAATAAATAAAAAGAAGCACCTTTAGGAAATTTCTTAAAGGTGCATTTCTTT
>JAGBID010000183.1 GCA_017935165.1 Clostridia bacterium | reverse complement strand
TGTTCTATTGGTTCTATGGTAGGTAATATTCTTCCTAACGTTATCCTTCCCCTGATCATCTGGCAGAAAGTTTTCTATGACGGCACAGACAGCTTCCTTTCAAAGATCGAAATTCCCGAGGGCATTGATCCTCAGAGATTCTTCTATGATCCTACAACAAAGGTTCCTTATGTTGAAGGTGACGCTATTTTAAGCCCCACAACAGGTAAGCAGGTTGAAATTCTTCTTGGCGACAGAGTTTTCTGGGCTGCTCTTATTATGGGTGTTCTTGGTTTCTTAGCATTTATCTTTATGCTTAAGACAATCACAATCCGTGTTGATGAAAACACAGTTAAGACAGGCGAAGGCGGTCAGAAGTTCAACGTTTTGGTTGCTTTCAAAAACTTTATGAAGAACCGTCCTGCTGTTGGTGCTACACTTGCAGCTATGGGTATGTTCCTTGGTATGAACTCCGCTACAACAGCAAGCACAATTATGTTTGCTACATACTTCAACATGGCTTCTATGAGCGGTGTTGTTCAGCTTGTTGGCTTCCTTCCCATGTTCTTCTTTATGCCATTTATTACAAAGATTGTTAAGAAGTACGGTAAAAAAGAAGCTTCCGTAGCAGGTACAATCCTCTCCCTTATCGGCGGCGTTATCATGATAATATTCCCCATGATTTCAAACGTAAATATCGCTTTAATCGTTTACCTTATCGGTCTTGTAGTATACGGTGTAGGTATGGGTGTTTACACCTGCGTATCCTGGGCTATGATGGGCGATGCTATTGATTACAATGAGTGGAAGTACGGCACACGCGAGGAAGGTACTGTTTATGCACTTCACTCCTTCTTCCGTAAGTTAGCTCAGGGCATCGGTCCCTCTATGGTTCTTCTCCTTATGGGTCTTCTCGGTTATGAATCAAGCCTCGGTACAATTGCACAGAGCCCCGAGACTTCCCACAATATGTGCTGGCTTGTTGCTTGTCTTTACCTCTTTAGTGCTGTTCTTCAGTTTATCGGTATTGCAGTTATTTACAACCTCGATAAGAAGACACTTGACAAGATGAACAGCGACCTCGGCAGAGTTCAAAAAGATGCATAAATGAAACTGCCCGATCGGTAATTCGGTCGGGCAAATTTTGCTTAAAATTTATAATTTATTAAAACATTATAAAGCTTAATCAGGTATAATGTTTTTATAATTTACGATTCATTTACGGAGGAAAAAATATGAGAAATGTCTTAAAATATAACAGCGATTGGTATTTTGTAAAAGGCGCTGCTGCAGTGGAAATACCTGCTGACGCTTTAGCTGTTACTGTCCCCCATTGTTGGAATGCAGAAGACGGTATGGATGGCGGCAACGATTATTTCAGAGGTACCTGCACATATTTAAAAAAGTTCACAAAAGCTGAGCTTCCTGAAGCTGACAGATATTACATAGAAATCAAAGGTGCCAACTCCTCTTCAGACGTTTATTTAAACGGTGAAAAGCTTAAGCATCACGACGGCGGTTACTCCACATACAGAGTGGATTTAACTGACGGCTTAAAGGATGAAAACGTTCTGGCTGTTGCTGTAGACAACTCCCCTAACGAGATTGTTTACCCCCAGATGGCAGACTTTACTTTCTACGGCGGTTTATACAGAGATGTTAACCTTATTTGTGTTGCCGACTCTCACTTTGACCTTGACTATTACGGCACACCCGGCATTAAGGTAACTCCTGAAATTAAGGGTGCTAATGCAAAAATAGAGATTGAAGTTTTCGTAACAAATAAGAAAGACACACAGAAAATCAAGTACACTATTCTTGATAAAGAGGGCAATATTGCTGCCGAGGGTACTTCTGCTGATAATAAAGTGGAATTTGAGCTTAAGAACGTTCATCTTTGGAACGGTAAGTTTGACCCCTACCTCTATACTGCAAAGGCAGAGCTTATTGAAGAAGGCAATGTTCTTGACAACGTAAGCGCAAGATTCGGCTGCCGTACTTATAAGATTGACCCTGATAACGGATTTATTTTAAACGGCAAGGAATACCCCTTACGCGGTGTTTCCCGCCATCAGGACAGATGGGGCTTTGGTAATGCTTTACTTCCCGAACACCACGAAGAGGATATCAAGTATATTTTAGAGATGGGCGCAAATACTATCCGCCTTGCTCACTACCAGCACGACCAGTACTTCTATGACCTTTGCGACGAAAAAGGTCTTGTAATATGGGCTGAAATTCCTTATATCTCCAAGCATATGCCTACAGGCCGTGAGAACACAATCTCACAGATGAAGGAGCTTATTACTCAGAACTACAACCACGCATCCATTGTTGTTTGGGGTCTTTCCAATGAAATTACAATGGGCGGCGAGGATAACCCCGACCTTCTTGAAAACCACCATATTCTTAATGACCTTGTTCACGAAATGGATAAGACAAGACTTACAACAATGGCTTGCCTTACAATGTGTAAGATAGACAGCGAGATAGTTAAGATTCCCGATGTTGTTTCCTATAACCACTACTTCGGTTGGTACGGCGGCGACACAACAATGAACGGTCCCTGGTTTGATAAATTCCATAAGATGCACCCCACTATTCCCATTGGCTGCAGTGAGTACGGTTGCGAAGCTCTCAACTGGCATACTTCCAATCCTGTGCAGGGTGACTACACTGAGGAATACCAGGCATATTACCATGAGGAGCTTATTAAGCAGTTCTTCACAAGAAAGTATATTTGGGCAACTCACGTTTGGAATATGTATGACTTTGGTGCTGACGCAAGAGCTGAGGGCGGCGAAAACGGCCAGAACCATAAGGGTCTTATGACAATTGACAGAAAGTATAAGAAGGATGCCTTCTATGCTTATAAGGCATGGCTTTCTGACGATCCCTTCGTACACATCTGCGGTAAGAGATACGTTGACAGAGTTGAGGACGTAACAAAGGTAACAGTTTACTCCAACCTTCCTGAGGTAGAGCTTTTTGCTGACGGTGTAAGCCTTGGTAAGAAAGCAAGCCCCGAGCACTTCTTCTACTTCGACGTTCCCAACAAGGGCGAAACAAAGCTTGTAGCTAAAGCAGGTGACTTTACTGACGAGAGCTTAATTAAAAAGGTTGAGGTATTTAATGAAGAGTACCGCCTTAAGGAAAAGGGCGCTGTTCTTAACTGGTTTGATATTGATGCTCCCGAAGGCAGATATTCACTTAATGATAAGATTTCCGACGTTATGGCTTCCTTTAGAGGTAAGCTGTTCTTTGCAGGTATTGCTAAGAAGCTTATGAGCAGTTTGAAGGGCAAGGACGGTAAATCAAAGGCAGCAGGCTTTGAGGTTACACCCGATATGATGCAGATGATGGGCGGCTTTACAATTTTACGCCTCTCCTCTTTGATTGGTATGGCAGGTGTTACATTTACTAAGGAAGACCTGCTTGAAATGAACAGAAAGCTTAACAAAATCAGAAAGCCTAAGAAATTAAGAAACAAATAAAACAAAATCGCCTGTACCGCAAAAACGGTACAGGCATTTTCTTTAAATCTTATTGATATTTTCTGAGTAATTTTCCCATACCTTACGGATTTTATTCCAGTCATCATCAGTGAAGCTGAAGCTGCAGGGGTCAGTAACCACGTAAATATCGGGAACACCGAGCTTATAGTTGTTTAAGATGTAATCCATTGCTTCGTCTTTGTAAACGTAGCTTGCAGAGTCGGTGTCGATTAAGGTATCGGGCTGTGAAGCAGCGGCGATATCTGCCCTGTATTTCATAACGCTGAATTCATCGCTTACTAAGCGTCTGTTATAGTCGTTTAGTCTGATATGGTCAGTTACCTCGCTGAAATAGGGGTTTACAATGCTGTTGTTGATAAGGGCATCCGGCTTAACCTTTTTTGCGGCATCGTGATAGAGGCTTATAAGCTTTTTAAACACTTCAACACCGTAAAGATTATTATCGTAAAATCTTACCATAGGATGCATAAATACATTGTTGATAAAGTCCAGCTTAAAGCCGTCACAGTTATAGCAGCCTTCGTCACTTGAAAGGAGCTTACGGACTGTTTCGTAAATTCTTTTTTGGTACTTGGGATTTGTTGGGTCAGCAGCATAAGCAATTCTTTCAATTGTCATACACTCGTCAAGGTCTATTCCCTCGTTGCTCCAGGCTCTTACCCACAAGATTACTCTTCTGCCCTTTTTATGCTGTTCGTCGGTGAATTTTCTAAGGTCATACCATTTGCTTTCGTCTACCTCAAGACTGCCGTGGTTTTTCTGCCATTTATCATCAATGATAATCATTGTGGGTTTAAGGTTTAATTCGTCAAGGTGGTCGCTTAATTTTTCATAAAACTCCTGAGTTGCAAATTCCTGAGCGTTTTCAGTTGTGGCATAGCGCCTTTGGCTTGCTTCCTGCTGGTCTCCCCAACCGCAATAAATGGGGCCGTACCACCAACAGGGCTTTTCCTTATTACCTTTTTTGCAGTAATTGTGATTATAAAGGAATGATGAATATTTGAAAATAACATCCTTGTAGCCGTCACCGATATCGCACCATATTCCCTGGCTTTCCCATTCGCCGTTAACTTCGGTTCTGCCGTCCAGAGGAAGCTTGAAATAACAGCTGTTTTCTTCTTCAAGGTACATATATCTGAAACGGTTAAATTTATATTGTCCTTCTCCTGCTGCAATTCCTATACCGATGAAAGTTTCCTTATCCTCTGTAAAGAAGGGATAAACAAAGCTGGGGACCTGGAAATAACCGTAGGAGATATTTCCGTTTACTGTCATTGGTCTTATCATACCTTCGAAGTTTGTCATAAAGGCTTCGGGAATCGCAAAGCCTGCGGTAGTAAACTTAGCGCGCTGTAATGAATTCTTATTGCCGCCTTTAAAAAAGTTTATATCCTCTATTTTTCCTTCGCCTTTAATTTTTAGGTTGTAGCAAAATCCGTCGGGATATATTTTAAGAATATAAGCTTTTTCCTGCCAGAGGGAGCTTTTTGTGTACCATATGATTTGGGTATGGGTATCAAAAGCTTCTATGATGGGTTCCGATAAGCTTTCGTCAATATCTTTCTTTTCAGAAGAGCTTACTGCGGTATTTACGGGGAATGAAAAATAAACAGCTCCGTTATTTTCAACTGTGAAATAATCGCAGTAAATGTTTATTTTGGCTCCGCTTTTTAAAGTAAACATTTTCATAATTATTCTCCTTATTGTCCTTATATAAAATTATATTTTTATTTCGGGAGATTTGCAAGTACAAAAAGAAGCATACGTTATGTAAATATGCTTAAATTAATGGGCTTTCTTCCGGTTTACAAAGAGGAACTGATGATATATAATAAAACCTGAATGGAGTGATTTTATGCTGCTTGTTTTATATAAGGGTTATAATGTGGATTTCGGTGAATTTGAAAATTACCCTGATATTATTTTTAAAGAGTATTACATACCTCAAAAAAACGAAAGAGATATATATGAGGGTGTTTTTATTTTGGGTGATGACTGCGAAAGGATGATAAATGCCTGGGTCGGCACACCCCACCTGAGAGTTTGCGGGGATATAGAAGAACTTAAAGCTGAGCTTGAGTTTTTACTTGGTACTGAAATACCTCTTGAAATAGAGAGGAAATTTTTAATAAAATATCCTGACATAAATTTACTTAAGTCCCTCCCCTGTGTTGCTTCTGTTGAGATAACACAGACCTATATATCACCTGAAAGCGGCGAGAGGTACAGAGTCAGAAAAAGAGGTAAAGACGGCAATTATATTTATTTCCACACCATAAAAAGGAAAATCAGCAATATTAAAAGAATTGAAGAAGAAAGAATAATTACAAAAGAAGAATATGAAGCGTATTTAAAAGAAGAAAACGCAGTTAAATACCGGCTTTCTAAAGAGAGGTACTGCCTGTTTTTCGGGAACAGATATTTTGAAATTGACGTATTTCCCTTCTGGGAGGATAAAGCCTATATTGAAATTGAACTGAAAAATGAGAGTGAAAATATAAGCTTACCGCCCTACATCGAAATAATAAAAGAAGTTACTGAGGACAGCAGCTATAATAATTTTTCTTTAGCTAAAGCCTACGGCAAAAGGATTTTGTAATGGATAATAATTTGAATAAAGCCTTTGAGCTTGCCTCGAAGGTTAAGGAAAAAGGCGGCACAGCTTATTTTGTAGGCGGATACGTTCGAGATAAGCTGCTGAAAACAGAAAATAAGGATATTGATATTGAGGTTCACGGACTTACACCAACAGCTCTTGAAGAAATTCTGGAGGAGCTTGGCGGCAAGCTTTCTTATGGAGAGAGCTTTGGTATTTACGGTATAAAGGGCTGTGACATTGATATAGCAATGCCCCGTAAAGAAAAATTAAGAGGCAGCGGTCATAAGGATTTTGACGTTTTTGTTGACCCCTTTATAGGTACCTTAAAGGCATGTGAGAGGCGTGATTTTACCGTAAACGCTTTGATGCAGGATGTTTTGACAGGCGAAATTACTGACCATTTCGGCGGAGTTAAGGACCTTGAAAATAAGCATATAAGGCATATTTCAGACACTACCTTTATTGAGGACCCGTTAAGGGTATTGAGGGCGGCGCAGTTTGCCGCAAGGTTTGATTTTACCGTGGCGGAGGAAACAGTTAAGCTATGCAGTAAAATGGATATCACAGCCCTTTCAAAGGAAAGAATTTTACTTGAGCTGGAAAAAGCTTTGCTTAAAGCACAGAAGCCTTCAGTATTTTTTAAGATAATGGCGGATTTTAAGGCTCTTGACTATTGGTTTCCGGAGCTTAAAGCCCTTATGGGAGTAAAGCAAAACCCAAAGCATCACGCAGAAGGCGATGTTTGGGTTCACACAATGATGGTTTTAGATGCGGCGGCAAAATACAGGGAAAAGGCAGAAAATCCCTTGGGTTTTATGCTGGCGGCATTGTGTCATGATTTTGGTAAGGCTGTAACAACTGAGGAAATAAACGGTGTTATCCACGCTTACGGACACGAAATTAAAGGTATTCCTTTGGCAAAAAGCTTTTTACAGCGAATTACAAGTGAAACTAAGCTTATCAACTACGTGCTTAATTTAGTAAAAAACCATATGCGTCCCAATACTGTGGCAGGAGCTAAATCCTCCGTTAAGGCAACAAACAAAATGTTTTTTGAAGCAGCAGACCCAAAGGCTTTAATTTACATAGGTCTTGCTGACGGCGAAGGCAGAATTAAAGAGGGCGCTGACGAAAGCAAAAACGGTGAATTCCTGTTTGAAAGGCTTAAAATATTTAATGAGCTTATGGCTAAGCCCTACGTAATGGGCAGGGACTTAATTGATGCGGGACTTAAACCAAATGAAGATTTTACCGAGCTTTTAAATTTTGCACAGAAATTAAGGCTATCGGGCGTGGAAAAGGAAAGTGCATTAAAGCAGGTTTTAGCCATGGCTGCAAGACTGAAAAAGAAGAAAAAGTGATGAAAATGCATCAAAATGTAAGCTTTCTGTATAATTTGTCAGCTTGAATATTTTTTCTTAATTTGTTATAATAACATCAGTAAATCTAAAGGACGGGTGAAATTGGCGGATTCAAGCATTACTAAAAAAGCCTTGGCTGCTTCCCTTAAAAGCTTAATGACGGAAGTGCCATTCACTAAAATTAATATTGCTGATATATGTGAACGCTGCCAGATGAACAGAAAAAGCTTTTACTACCACTTCCGTGATAAGTACGAGCTTGTAAACTGGATTTTCGATACAGAGTTTATTGAAGCTGTGAAAGACAGCAGGTGTGTTACGGTTGAAAGCGCATTTGACGTACTTCTTTGCTACTTTTACGATAACAGAAATTTTTACAGAAAAGCTTTGCAGATAGACGGTCAGAACTCTTTTTCCGAGCATTTCAGGGAGCTTTGCCAGCCTGTGTTTACAGCGGCACTTGAAAATACATACGAAGATAAAAAAGTTACGGAGTTTCACGTAAACTTTTTGGCGGATGCTTTGATGTGTGCTATTTTAAGGTGGCTCTCTACCCCACAGTGTTTACCGGCTGATGAATTTGCCTCCCTCTTAAAACAGAGCCTGAGATTGATGGGTACATTATCAAATGAATAAAAGCAAAAAATTAGCCCGGGTGTTTTAATTACACTCGGGCTTTTACTGTTTTACGGTAAGTTCTATTGACCTTATTATGTTTTTGGCAGAGCTTTCTTTAATGCATCGTGAAGGGACATTTCGAATACATTGTTTTCGGTTTTAACAATTCTGTCCGTAAGTTTAAATAGGTAACCGTCTTTATCAATTCCTGCTGAACAGATATTATCGGAAATTTTACCGTCAATATATTTTGTATCGTTTACTATATCCCAGGGTATGGTAAGGAATTCCTGCCTTACCCTTGAATCCTTAATATATCGGTATACTTTTTCTCTGAGGGCAGTGCTGCAGCCGCTTTCGGCTACAAAGCAGGTAAACACAGGTC
>JAGBID010000182.1 GCA_017935165.1 Clostridia bacterium | reverse complement strand
GAAAAGTCTTCCCAAGCAGGGGGAGGAAGTTATGCTCTTTACTTATTTAAACGTAAGGGAAGACGCTCTCGACCTTTTCGGTTTTTACAGTAAAGAGGAATTAAACTGCTATAAAATGCTTACCAATATAAGCGGTGTAGGCCCCAAGGTTGCTCTTGCTATACTTAGTGAGCTTACTCCCGAAAAGCTTGCCTTGGCGGTAGCTGCATCCGACAGCAAAGCCTTCTCCCGTGCTAACGGTGTAGGTCCTAAATTGGCAGGCAGAATAGTTTTGGAGCTTAAGGATAAGGTCAAGGGACTTATATTTGAAAGCGGCAGCGAGGAAGCTTCAAGCGCCGCTGTACTTAATAACGCATCCAGCAACGCTGCAGGTGCAGTTCAGGCTCTTACAGCCCTGGGTTATTCACCCAGCGAAGCCGCAGCCGTAGTTGGTAAGATAGATTCCTCACTTAAAACCGAGGAAATCATCCGCCTTGCCCTTAAGAGTTTAGCAAAGTTTTAAATAACGAATACATAAGAATTTACTTACAGAAAGAAGGAATTAAAAATGTATACGAATGAAACAGATTTCGAAAACCGTATGGTTGACCCCGAGTATAACGCGGCGGACACCGAAACTGAAAACCCGCTGAGACCGAAAACCCTTTCCGATTACATAGGTCAGGAAAAGGTTAAGGAAAATTTAGCAATATATATTGAAGCAGCAAAAAAGAGAAACGAGGCTTTGGACCACGTACTTCTTTACGGCCCTCCCGGACTTGGTAAAACTACCTTAGCAGGTATTATTGCCAACGAAATGGGCGTAAACCTTCGTATCACCAGCGGCCCTGCCATTGAGCGTCCCGGTGATTTAGCAGCGCTTTTAACCTCACTTAACGAGGGTGACGTTTTGTTTATCGACGAAATCCACAGACTCCCCAGAGTAGTTGAGGAAATTTTATACCCTGCTATGGAGGATTTCTCTATAGATATTATCACAGGTAAGGGTCAGATGGCGGCATCCTACCATTTACCCCTTCCTAAGTTTACTTTGGTGGGCGCAACTACAAGAGCAGGTCAGCTTTCAGCACCTCTTCGCGACAGATTCGGTGTTGTGTTAAGACTTGAACTCTATACACCCGAAGAGTTAAGCAAGATCATTACAAGAAGCGCAGGAATATTAGGCATAGGAATTGAAGCCGACGGATCCCTGGAAATTGCTTCCCGTTCAAGAGGTACACCAAGAATTGCCAACCGCTTCTTAAAAAGAATACGTGACTTTGCCGAAATTATGAGCGATGGCGTTATCACCTATAACACGGCAAAAATTGCCCTGGACAGAATGGAAGTTGACGAATTAGGTTTAGACAGCGGCGACAGACGTATGCTTTCAGCTATTATCAATTTCTACGGCGGCGGTCCCGTTGGTGTTGAAACCTTGGGCGCGGCAATAGGTGAGGAAGCAATAACCATCGAGGATGTTGTAGAGCCTTATTTAATGCAGATAGGCTTTTTAAGAAGAACTCCCCGCGGCAGATGTGTAACAAAGTCTGCATACCTGCACTTAGGTTTAACTCCGCCCGACTGTGCAGCCTGCCCTCCCGAGCAGCAGTCACTTCTTGATTAATTAAATTTATATAGAGTTTATTTAAACAGATTAAAATTAAAGGATAAAAAATGAGAAAAGCAATTTGGAAAGATTACGAGCTTATCGATACAAGTATGGGCGAAAAGCTTGAAAGATGGGGCGATATGATTTTAATTCGTCCCGACCCACAGATAATCTGGGAGTCAGATAAGAAAAATCCCCTTTGGAGAAAGGCGGACGCCAGGTACAACCGCTCAAATACAGGCGGCGGACAGTGGCAGTGCTACAATAAAATTCCCGCAGCGTGGAAAATTTCTTACGGCGACCTTAATTTCAGAGTTAAAACCATGGGCTTTAAGCACACGGGTATTTTCCCTGAGCAGGCTGTTAACTGGGATTTCACAGCTGAAAAAATAAGAAAAGCCAAGGCTGAAGGCAGGGACGTAAAGGTTTTAAACCTTTTCGGCTACACAGGCGCAGCTACACTTGCCTGCTTAAACGCAGGTGCCTCCGTTACTCACGTGGATGCTTCCAAGGGTATGGTAGCCTGGGCAAAGGAAAATGCCGAGGTCTCAAACCTTTCCGATAAACCCGTAAGGTGGCTTGTTGATGACTGCGTAAAGTTCGTTCAGCGTGAGCAAAGGCGCGGAAATACTTACGACGGCATCATAATGGACCCTCCCTCTTACGGCAGAGGTCCCGGCGGCGAAGTATGGAAGCTTGAAGAGCAGCTTTTCGGCTTAGTAAATATGTGTATGCCCATAATGAGTGAGGACCCCTTGTTCTTTATACTTAATTCCTATACAACAGGTCTTTCTCCCTCAGTTATGGAATACCTTATCGGTACCATTATAAAGAAAAAGTTCGGCGGAAGAATTTCAAGTGATGAGATAGGTCTCCCCGTAACTGAAACAGGTCTTGTTCTTCCCTGCGGCAGTACAGCTATCTGGGAGAAATAAGCTTATTAAACTTGTAAAAGGTAAATCCTTTTCAAATACCCTTTGAATAAGTGCAAGAAAGTAAAGAATATGAGTTTTATAGAAGTTAGAGATTTAAAATATACCTATAATGCAGGCGAGGAAGATGCTCACGAAGCCTTAAAAGGACTTTCCATGGATATTGAGGAAGGCGAGTTTGTTGCGCTTTTAGGTCATAACGGCTGCGGCAAGTCTACCTTGGCAAAAATATTCAACGGTATGTACGTGCCCCTTTCAGGCAGTGTTAAGGTTGACGGACTTGATACCTCCGACGAAAAAAATCAGATTCAGGTAAGAAGAAAAGTCGGTCTTGTTCAGCAGAATCCCGATAATCAGCTGGTTGCAGGTATAGTTGAGGAGGACGTTGCCTTCGGTCCTGAAAATTTAGGTATACCTCCCCTTGAAATAAGGGAAAGGGTGGACGAAGCTTTAAAGGCTGTTAATATGTACGAATACCGCGAGCACGCACCCTTTAAGCTTTCAGGCGGTCAGAAGCAGCGCGTTGCCATAGCAGGCGTTATTGCCATGAGAACCAAGTGTATAGTTCTTGACGAGCCTACGGCTATGCTTGACCCAAGGGGCCGTGAGGAAGTTATGGAGACCATAAAAAAGCTTAACCGCGAGCATGGCATAACCATAATTTTAATTACCCATTATATGGACGAAGCTGTACAGAGCGGCAGAGTAATAGTTATGGACGACGGCAAGGTTTTAACCGAGGGAAACCCAAGGGATGTTTTCAGTAACGTGGAGCTTTTAAAGCGCCATAAGCTGGATGTTCCCCAGGCAACTGAGCTTGCATACAAACTTAAAAACGCAGGTATTGACTTAGGCGGTGTGCCTATGAATACCCTTGAATGCATAAAACTTATTGAGGATTATATAAAATGACAGAGTCAAATGTAATCGAAACCAAAAACCTCTCCTTTACTTACGGTATTGGCACTCCCTTTGAAAAGCATGCCGTTAAGGATGTTTCCTTAACTATAAAGCAGGGTGAGTTTTTAGGAATTATAGGTCACACAGGCAGCGGCAAATCCACCTTTATTCAGATGCTTAACGGACTTATAAAGCCAACTTCAGGTACAATTTTATTAAACGGCAAGGATATTTGGGCAGAGCCTAAAAAAATCCGCAACGTCCGTTTTAAAGTCGGTATGGTTTTCCAGTACCCGGAGTACCAGCTTTTTGAGGAAACAGTTATAAAGGATATATGCTTCGGCCCTATGAATCAGGGTTTAAGCGAGGCGGATGCCTTAAAAAGAGCCAAGGAAGCTGCATTCTTTGTAGGACTTCCCGAGAATCTTTTGGAAAAATCTCCCTTTGAATTATCAGGCGGTGAAAAAAGAAGAGCTGCCATAGCAGGGGTTATTGCAATGGACCCTGACGTGCTTATTTTAGATGAGCCCACCGCAGGTCTTGACCCTATGGGCAGGGACCTTTTACTTACACAGATATATAACTACCACAAGGAAAGAAAGAATACCGTGCTGCTTGTATCCCACAGTATGGAGGATATAGGAAGGGTAGCCGACAGAGTTCTTGTTATGAATAAGGGCGAAAAGGCTATGCTTGAAAGCACAAGGGACGTTTTCTCAAAGGGCTACGAGCTTCGCGATATGGGTCTTAAAATTCCCCAGGTTACCCATATTATGCAGAAGTTAAAGCTTATGGGACTTCCCGTGGACGAAGGAACTTTAAGAGTGGAGGATGCTTTAAGGCAGCTTATACCACTTCTTAAAAAAGGAGAACAAAAATGATCTCAGATATTACTTTAGGTCAGTACTTTCCCGGAAAAAGCATAGTGCACCGCTTCGACCCAAGGCTTAAACTGCTTTTAACGGTGTTTTACATTGTGCTTGTTTTCTGCGCAGGAAATTTTGTGAATATGGCTTTGGTATATGCTACCGTTATTTTAGGTATGCTTGTGTCCAAAGTACCTATGAAGATATATTTAAAAAGCTTAAAGCCCATACTTTTCATCGTGGCATTTACGGGTATATTAAACCTTTTCTATGGCACGGGCGAGCCCTTGTGGCAGTGGGGTATTATTACAATTACCTTAAACGGTATTTTAAACAGTGTGATTATCGCCCTGAGAATTATAGCTCTTATTTTAATAAGCTCTATTTTGACCTTTACCACTTCACCCACACAGCTTACGGATGCTATTGAAAGAATTTTAAAGCCTTTAACCTATATAAAGGTGCCCGTACACGAGTTTGCAATGATGATGACTATTGCGCTGAGGTTT
>JAGBID010000181.1 GCA_017935165.1 Clostridia bacterium | reverse complement strand
GATTGATGTTATTATCGGCAGAGATAAAGAGCTTTACCGTACCATACAGATTTTATAGAGAAGAAGTAATAATAAACCTTGCCTTATCGGTGAACCCGGTGTCGGTAAAACCGCTATTGCTGAGGGATTAGCATTACAGATAGCTAACGGCAAAGCCCCTGCAAGACTTCTTGATAAGGAAATATTCTTGCTTGACCTTACAGGTCTTGTAGCAGGAACTCAGTTCAGAGGTCAGTTTGAAAGCCGTGTGAAAGGCTTGGTTGAGGAGATAAAAGAGGCAGGGAATATAATCCTGTTTATTGATGAAATTCATAATCTTGTAGGAGCAGGCGATTCGGCAGAGGGTTCAATGAATGCCGCAAATATTCTGAAGCCTGCGCTCTCACGTGGTGAAATTCAGGTTATTGGCGCTACTACCTTTAAGGAATACCGTAAATATATTGAAAAGGATGCCGCTCTTGAGCGCCGTTTCCAGCCTGTAACAATTGAAGAGCCTTCGCTTAAAGAGGCTGAAGAAATCTTAATGGGTGTCAAAGGCTATTACGAGGGCTTCCATAATGTTGTAATACCTGAAAGTATAGTTAAAAAGGCGGTTATTCTTTCTGAAAGATATGTGACTGACAGGTATTTGCCCGATAAAGCAATTGACCTATTAGATGAGGCATGTGCTTGTGCAAGCCTTGAAAATACCGCTATTGATAAACTGTATATAGCAAATAAAAAGGTTGCAGAATGCTCTATTAAGCTTGAGGAGTTAGAGTCACATGTAGAAAATCCTGATTATGAGCAGCAGGCAATGGTTAAAGCTGAGCTTGAAAAATATAAACAACAGGCGGCAGAGCTTTATGAGCCTGCATCAAATAATACAGTTACGGATATGGATATTGCAAAGGTTATTGAATTATGGACAGGTATTCCTGCTTCTAAAATTCAGGAAAGTGACCTCAAAAAGTTAAGTGAGCTTGAAGATGAGCTTAACAAAAAGATTATCGGTCAGGAAGAGGCTACAAAATTAGTGGCTTCTGCCGTTAAGCGTTCAAGGGTGAAAACAGGAAATCTGCATAGACCCGCCTCATTTATTTTTGTAGGACCTACAGGTGTTGGTAAAACACAGCTTGTAAAGGTGTTGTCCGAACAGCTATTTGATACACCTGAAACTCTTATAAGACTTGATATGTCGGAATTTATGGAAAAGCATTCTGTTTCAAGAATTATCGGAGCACCTCCAGGGTATGTTGGTTATGACGAGGCTGGACAGTTGACCGAAAAGGTTCGCAGAAAGCCTTATTCTGTAGTGTTGTTTGACGAGATTGAAAAGGCTCACCCTGATGTGCTTAATATTCTTTTGCAGATTCTTGATGACGGAAGAATTACCGATGCACAGGGAAGAACAGTAAACTTTGAAAACACAGTTATTGTAATGACTCCAAATGCCGGAAGTGATAAAAACGATAACCTACTGGGCTTTGGAAAGTCCGTGGCAGAGGCTTCGAAAGAAAAAGCCATTAAAGCACTTGAAGGCTTTTTACGCCCGGAGTTTATTGCCCGAGTGGATGAAATTGTAGTATTCT
>JAGBID010000180.1 GCA_017935165.1 Clostridia bacterium | reverse complement strand
TAAGGTCGGGGTCGATATATTCAACGCTGATCTTTTCAGGGTTAGCTTCCTGCATTTTTTCTGCAAGGTTAGCAATCTGGCTGTACTTTAAGTTGTAGTTAGCATAGATCATATCGTCCTTATAAGCGTCCTCAGTACCTAAAAGGTAGATAGTTGTCTTATACTCAGCATTTCTTGCAACGTCAAGAGCTTTGTCGGAAAGTGAGTTAAGACCCTGAGAAGTAAGGTCGATGTTCATTGAGGGGAATCTGTCAGCAAGTGCTGATGTGATAATATTGAGCACGATAATAAGAACAATGAAAACCGCTGTGAAAACAGTAGCCATTGTGCCGTGCTTGAATTTTTCTGATTTAAAGAATTTCTTATTCATTATTCTATACCTCTCAGTTCATCAGTTCCAGCGGCGGCTCTCTATCTTACGCATTGTAAGGAAGCAGAAGATAGCCATGATGCTGAGGAAATATACACAGCTTGTTATGTCAAATAAACCCTGTGTGAATGTGTTGTATCTGGATGTGAAGGATATCCACTTAACTACGGTACCAACAATACCGGAGGAGGAAGCAAGGTTCTCGATAAAGAGGAGCATTAAGGATACTGCAAAAGTACCGAGAGCTGCAATAACCTGGCTTACTGTAAGGCTGCTGATGAACACGCCTATGGAGATCATAGCACCGCCGTAAAGAAGTGTGCCGATAATGTTACCGATAATAATACCCCAGGGAAGTACTGCAAAAGCAGAGAGTGCTAAAGCAGGGAGAAGACCCATAAGTGTAGCGATTGCATAAATTGCAAAAGCAGAGAAGAACTTTCCCATAACAATGCCTGAAACGTTAACGGGAGCTGTTAAAAGAGCCTGGTCTGTCTTGTTTTTTCTGTCCTCGGAGAAAGTTCTCATAGTTAAAATGGGAACTATCATCATACCGTATGTGAAAATTGTGTAATAAACACTGCCAATGTAGGAAGTGGAGCCCATTACCATTACCTGGTAGAAGAAGAAACCGTAAAGAGCTGTTAAAGCTGCCACGCAAACGTAGCCAACAGGAGATGTAAAGAAGGATTTGAATTCTCTTTTAAATACTGCGCTCATTATTCTTCAGCTCCTTTCTCGATTATAGAATCTTCGCTGTCCTGATTGATAAGAACAGCATCGCCGTTAATAAGCTGGATAAATACTTCTTCAAGAGTAAGGTCTGTATTTCTGAGTGAAAGAATAGGCCAGCCTCTTCTTGTAAGCATTGCAAAAAGGTCACGTCTTATATCGCTGCCGGGTGTAGCTTCAATTGAAACCTCGAACACACCGGGTTCCTTTTCACCGTAGCAAACAACGTCAATAACTCTTGCAAGTGCCTTTAAAGCCATAACAAGCTCTTTTTCGGGAGCTTCAATTCTTGCAATAAGCTTATGCTCGCTACTTAAATCGTGAGCAAGTCTGTCAGCAGTACCGTCAGCTACAAGCTTACCCTTGTTGATAACAAGGATTCTTTCGCAAACAGCCTGAACCTCGGGAAGAATATGGGAGCTTAAAATAACTGTGTGCTTCTTGCCTAAGTTCTTGATAAGTGTTCTTATCTCAATAATCTGCTTGGGGTCAAGACCAACTGTAGGTTCGTCAAGAATAAGTACGGGGGGGTTGCCTAAAAGTGCCTGAGCAATACCAACTCTCTGGCGGTAACCTTTTGAAAGGTTGCCTATAATTCTTCCCTTAACGTCTGTGATCTTTGTAATTTCGCAAACTTCATTGATATGGGAAACCTTGTTGAGCTTAACCTTCTTAAGGTCGTACATAAAGGAAAGGTACTCCTCAACAGTCATATCAAGATAAAGGGGAGGGAGCTCGGGAAGGAAGCCTATAAGCTTCTTAACCTCGTTGGGCTCCTCCAGAATATTTTTGCCCATAACCGTTACGCTGCCTTCTGTAGCGGAGAGGTAGTCTGTAACAATGTTCATTGTTGTGGATTTACCTGCGCCGTTGGGGCCAAGGAAGCCGACAACAGTACCCTCTTCGATTTTGAAGGAAACGTTGTCAAGTGCCAGGTTGTTACCGTAGCGTTTTGTGAGGTTTTTTACCTCTATCATACAATTCATCCTTTCATCGGAACTTTTTTGTTCCTCAATATTACAGAGCTTTATTTATCCTGCTGTATCAGGGAAATGCTCAGATTTTTAAAGATACCAAGTTATTATACCGCATTATGCGAAATTTTACAAGTATTTAAGCAATATTATTACACTTACTTTAAATATTTTTATACAAATTTACCGCACAGCTTACTCCCTTTAACTTGAACCATTATATTGTAAAATTGTGAATGTTGTGTGAAAAATTTTTTAAAAGATATGTTAACAATTTCGTTTCAGCCGCTTCACTTTTCAGTAATTCTGTGTTAATATGTTATTAATATCAATTACAACTATTTTTGCAAGGTGACGTTATGATAAAATCTGTAAGCGAATTTATATGCGCTATTGAAAAGGAAAACCCCGGCGTTGAAGCGGTCATACTTAATATCGGCGGCGAAGAGGTCTTAGAGAAGGTCTTTTACCCTTTAGCCGCAAGAAACATCTATTCCCATACAAAAAGCTTTACTTCCACAGCCGTAGGTATTGCTATTGACGAGGGTAAAATCTCCCTTGATACTAAGCTTTCTGAGCTTTTCCCCGAGTATTTAAACCTTGCCGTAAGCAAGGAAATAAAGGAGATTAAATTAAAGCATATCCTGACAATGTCAAGCGGCTTCGGCAAGCCCTACTTAATGGGTGCGGACAGACGCGCAGGCGTAGGCTACCCCGACTATATGGCTTATATGTTCTCACGCCCCGTTATAGATAAACCGGGCACTAAGTTTGTTTACTCCACAGCCGACAGCCACTTAGCCGCAAGAATGGTGGAAAAGGCTGTAAGCAAAAATATAAACGCCTACCTTTACGAGAAGCTTTTCAGCAAAATGGATATAGGCTTCCCAATTTGGGAAACTGACCCTCAGGGTCACCCCATAGGCGGAGGCGGACTGCACCTCTCTTTAAGAGATATGATGAAGCTGGGTATCCTTTATTTGAATAAGGGTATGTGGAAAAATGAGCGCATCGTTTCCGAAGAATGGGTGAATTTAGCCACAACAAAAAAGATAGATACAGGTAATTCAGACTCCTGGGGCAAGGAATACGGCTATCAGTTCTGGATGGGCCCCAAAAAATGTGCTTTTAGAGCCGACGGCGCCCACGGTCAGCTAAGCTTTGTATTTCCATCAGAAAATGCTGTGTTAGGCATTCAGTGCTCCGATTATAACGATTTTCCCAAATTCCAGAAGCTTTTGAACGAAACTGTTTTCAATATTATATAAAATCATACAAAAAAGTCTCAGCAATAAAAGCTTAGGCTTTTTTTATACGGGATTTTTTCTTAAAATCATTCAACTATCTGCTTAAAATAATTCATTTTAATATTTAAAATTCCTCTTTATAATGAAAGCATAAATTCCTTGAAAGGAAGGTTTAATTTATGGCATATATAAGAGACAGACGTGAAGAGCTTACAGGATATCAGCAGGGCGACCCTTGGACTCCCACCGTGGACCTTGGCAACGACTTTGTAATGGTTTACGCCTTCAGGCAGGGCAAGGCGCTTTATGATTTAATACAGCAGTTTAAAAGCAAAGGCTACGTAATTCACCTTATGACAGGCTCAGCCTGGGGCGGCTACCGCGATTATTACGGCTTCCCCGAGGATGAAGTTAACAAACTTGATGAATCTCAGCTTATGAGAAACGGCGAGCACGTAAGGCTCAGCACCCCTTATATGGTGCCTACCGTGGAATTTTCCGATTATTTAACGGAAAGACTTAAAATCGCCGTGGATGCAGGCGTTGAGGCAATCCACCTTGAAGAGCCTGAATTCTGGGATAAAAGCGGCTACAGCGAGGGCTTCAAGCGTGAGTACGAGGTTTTCTATGACGAAAAATGGACTCCTCCCCACGAAAATCTTGAAGTCAGGTACAAGGCAAGTAAGTTAAAGGCTCATTTATACCGCCGCTGCCTTTCCCGTGTAAGCGAAAGCTTAAAGGAATACGCCAAAAAGAAATATAACCGCCAATTAAAAGTATACGTACCCACCCACTCACTTGTAAACTACACACAGTGGAAAATAATCAGTCCCGAGGCATCCTTAATTGATATTCCTTCCATTGACGGCTGCATAGCTCAGGTATGGACAGGCACAAGCCGTGTGGCAAACGTATATAACGGTATTTATAAGGAAAGAACCTTCGAAACTGCCTTCCTTGAATATGGCATAATGCAGGAACTTGTAAAAGGTACGGGCAGAAAAATGTGGTTTTTATGCGACCCCATTGAGGATAGCTACGGCTTTACCTGGGCAAACTACGAGTATAACTACAAAAAGACCCTGGTAGCCTCACTTTTACACCCCAAGGTACACCGCTATGAAATTTCACCCTGGCCCTGGCGTGTATTTAACGACAACGTTTACCCCTTAATGACAAAGGCTTGCGACAAGAGCGCGCCCCCTGCGCCAAATGCCACAAGAATCCCCAAGCACTACTCCACACTTCTTTCAGGCACCTTCCAGATGCTTGGCGATATGAACTGGCCTGATTATAAATTCGAAAACATCAACTCTGGCGTAGGCGTATTGATGAGTGACTCAGGACTTTTCCAGAGAACTTTCCCTGACGGTATCGTTCAAAACAGCATTAACGACCGCCTTGAAGCGGTACATAACTATAACAGCGACGAAGGCGAATTAAAGGCAGATAAGGAGCTTATGGACTTAATTGAAAAGGACAACGACGCCCTTCTCTCCTACGTAGAAAGCGGTGCCTTCCCCAACTTCTTCGGTATGGCTATGCCCCTTTTAAAATACGGCTTACCCGTTACTCCCGTTCAGCTTGATAATATCCGCCGTTTCCCCGGCTATTTAAGCGACTATAAGACCCTCATTTTAAGCTATGAGTATATGAAGCCGGAAAGTCCCGACGTAAATATGGCTTTATATACCTGGGTTATGGAGGGCGGCACCCTTATTTATATAGGCGACGGTATTGACCCCTACCACGGCGTAAGCTCCTGGTGGAAAAATTCAGGCTACTCTGACCCTGCTATGCATCTTTTCAAGCTTTTCGGATACGATAATTATCCTGAAAACGGCACTTTCAGCTTCGGCAAGGGCAAGCTTGCTATGCTCAATTTATCACCTGCAAGACTGACTTTAAACGAGGAAATAAGCCGCGAATACCGTGAATTCATAAAGAATATCCTTCTTGAAAACGGCGAAAAATGGGACTACAGAAACGATATTACAATACGCCGCGGTCCCTACGTAATAAGTGCTGTTATGGACGAAAGCGTTAATAACGAGCCTAAGGTGATTAAGGGCAACTTCGTTGATATGCTCAGCAGCGAGTATAATATTATAAAGGAAAAAGTAATTAATCCCGACGAAGGAACAATTCTTTTCGACCTTGATTATATTAAGGACGAAACTTTCAGAATTTTAGCTTCAGGCTCAAGAATCTTTAATTTCGATATTACTGACGAAGGCTTCACAAGTGAAATGAAGGCAGCAGACTTAATTAAATCCTATATAAGAGTGCGCCTGCCTAAAAAGGTCACTTCCGTCAGCGCTATTGACGAGGACGGTAACAATGTAGAAGTAACACTCGATTGGGATGAAGAAAGCCGCAGCGCATTAATGACCTACGAAAGCACCGATAAGCTTATCAAGCTTACAGGTGAATTTATATGATGAAAAAGCTTGGAATTTACGCAGGTATCAATTACCCTATTCCCATTGAAGAAAGAATTGCCGCCATAAAAAGCGCGGGGTTCGACGTTATTTGCCTTGATTTTGAAAAAGATATGGAAAATACCGAAACTTCTTGGGAAAATCAGGTGAATTTAGCAAATAAATATTCCCTGCCTATATTGGAAGCTCATCTTACGGGCAGCAATATGACTTCTATTTGGGATGAAAACGATAGCGAAGAAGCAAAGTTCGTAACACAGAGGCTTATAAATGAGCTTAAAGATTTAAGTAAACTTTCAATTCCCACGGGTATTGCCCATATCACCTGGGGTTATAAAGTACCTAAACCTCCTTCAGATAAGGCTCTAAATAGGTTTATGCGAATAACCGAAGCCGCCGAAAAATACAAAGTTAAATTAGCCCTTGAAAACTCAGTTTTCGAAGAGCAGGTAAGGTTCGTTCTCGGTAATATAAAATCCGATTACCTTGGTTTTTGCTACGATAGCGGCCACGAAAACGCTTTCACCCCAAATGCCAATTACCTTGATTCTTTCGGCGCGAGACTTTTTTCAATGCACCTGCACGATAATAACGGAATTAAGGATAACCACTACCCGCCTTTCCATAAAGATGGCACCGTTAACTGGGAAAAGGTGGCAGAAAAGCTTAAAAAGACCGAGCTTTTCAGTAAATATGTTGTTATTGAAGCAGGAAAGCAGGAAGAAAGCTTCGAAAAGCTTCTGGAAGAATCCTATAAGGCGGCAGTTAAACTTGCGAATATGTAAAAGTGAAAAATTTAAGTTAATCTAAATCAAATTTACAAATCCGCCTCGATTCCTGAACGTCACAACTAAATAAATTAAAGAAAGGAGTTATCTTCGCGATAGCTCCCTTTTTATTATTCTTATTTCATACTTTCGTATTCTTTAACTATAGAGTTGTAAAAACTCTTGCGCAGGGCAAAATAATTAGCTCTATTCTCCCTTCCGTAGTGAACGGCATTGGTTAAAAGAATGCCCCAAAGCCCTGTATTTGAATCCACGTAAATGCTTGTACCCGTAAAGCCTGTATGACCGTAACTGCCTGAAGGTAAAACTTCGCCTGCTGGAAACTCAGTATTTCCTTTTAGCTGAAAACCAAGACCTCTTGAATCCCCTTTTCCCTCTGTATAATTATAAATCGCCTTTTCAAAGATCTCTTTTGAAAGATATGTTTCGCCGTTTTTCAGTTTACCTTTTTGTGAGCACATTCCTGCAAATGAAATTAAATCCCCAAGGGTAGAAAATACACCTGCGTTTCCTGCCGCACCACCAAGAAAATAGGCGTTCTCATCGTGCACGTGACCTGTTGCCCATTCGCCCGAAAAACTGTAACGTTCAGTAGCAGCGATAGGTTTAACTATACCCTTATTCGCTAAATTTTCCGGGTTATAGCAGGTATCCTTCATATTTAAAGGTCCGAAAACGTATCTCTTGGAAAGCTCATCAAGTGAAGCGCCACCGACTTTTTCAAGTACGTACTGCAGAACAATATATCCCATACAGGAGTAAATAACCTTTTCGCCTGTTTGATAGCATTTTTCTGAATCAAGAATAGCCTTAAGAGGGTCAATATTTTTAAAAGCCTCTGCATAAAGAGGTATACCTGCAGGTAAGCCTGAGGTATGAGTAAGTAAATTAATTATCTCGCAATCTCCGTAATTACCTACGTAATCAAGATACTTATCTAATTTATCGTTTAAGGATATTTTTCCGCTATCAATAAACTTAAAAGCTATCATCGTTGTCGATACAAGCTTTGAAAGTGACGCAATATCGAAAAGTGTATCCTCTGTGATATTTAATCTCTCGGGCATTTCCTCTCTTAAGCCAAAATATTCACGCACAAAAACATTATACCCCACTCCAACAGCAACCGCAGCGCAAGGGTAAGCGGTACCAATACCAGATTTCACAAGCTCTATAGACTTATCAAACATATAATCGCCTCTCATCATTATTTTATTATTCTTACCTATACCTGTAAATAACTTATAGGTTTAATTTATTTCCGAGCTTTACCCGTTCCGACGGGAGAACAAAGCTCTCCCTATAAGCTGTTCCTTAAACTTTGTCCATTCATACTGTATAATATGAATCCCAAAGCTCTTTCAGGTACCTGATTATATCATCTTTATCGGATGGGACAAAGTATTCTTCTATATCATCTGCACTCCACCTGCCGTCTGTTTGCCAAAAAGTTTCCTCCGGCTTTGAAAGGTTAATTCTGTCACCGCATGTAAACTCGTAAAAAATGCCTTCCTTTAATATAAATTTATCTGTTTTCTTCAAGGTAAAAATAAAGGTGTCTCCGTTATAAAGTCTTGAAAAATTTATCTTTTCATTACCGATTTGGCGGAACATCCCTTGCCCTACTGCGGTAATATATTCTTCATCAACTTCACCGTAAATAACTTCTTTTACCTTAAGCTTAATTTCGAAAAGGTCAAGTGTGATGTTTTGCTCCTTGAGTGTCAGGTCATATCTTTCTTTTGAAATAACTTCAGCCACCACAGCACAATTTGAATTTCTTACAGCTGTATCAAGAGGCATTCCGTAAGGTATTTCGCTGTCAGCATCCGTACCGCTAATAAAAACGGGGAAATAAAACTCCGCTTTTTCGCTCTGTTTCCTGTTTTGTAAATTGTACATATATGTCTTAAATCCTATATCACCGCCTAAATTAAGGCATATACCCACATTAAATTCGCAAACTTTCCCTTCATTTGTTTCAGCCTTAGCGAACATGAAAGGTAGTGCCGATATTATAACCGTTAAATACAGAATAATTTTCTTAAAAATACCCATACCATCACCTCCGATTTTATTTTATAATATGTTATTTCACTATGCAATATTTTTTTAAGTCAATATCGCAGTTCAATATTTGCAAGCAAATTGTAAATACCCTTACGGAATTTGGTTCGCTTCAAGCACTACGTAATTCTAAAGGGAGACCGCAAGGCTCTCCGCTACTTTGCCATAAACAATAAAAAATCCCCGAGTCTTACAACTCAGGGATTAAATATAAATTTATTAGAATGTACAAAGCTCTTAGGCTATTTACATTTACACTTTCAATTAGAGAAGCTCAATGATTGCAATCTCAGCTGCGTCACCACGGCGGGGACCGAGCTTAGAAATTCTTGTGTAGCCGCCGTTACGGTC
>JAGBID010000179.1 GCA_017935165.1 Clostridia bacterium | reverse complement strand
TATATTCATTATTATTGTTGTAAGCACAAAGTACGTTTCCCTTGGCTCCTGCGTTGTTTCAGCGCTTTTCCCCGTAATGACCTTTATTATATCCTACTTCTTCGGTTCATTACAAAGCGGCAATCAGATTACTCCCGTGTACCTTGCAACAGTTACAATTTCAGCTGCTGCAATAGGCGGAATTATTGTCTTTAAGCACCGCGCAAACATTAAGCGACTTATTAACGGAACAGAATCAAAATTCTCAGTTGCAAAAAAGAATAAGTAATAAGCAAACATAATATTCCCGCACGGAAATATGGCTAAAATTTCCGTGCTTTTTTGCGTTTTTCGTGATTATGGTAAATTAATTATGTTGACTTTTCTTTCTTCTTGTATTATGATAAATGCGGTAAATAATATATTTATCATTATTTGATATACCCTTTTTTAAGATTAATATATATTTCTATTTACATTCTGTTTTTTTGGCAGATGAAAGGTTTGTGACAAAGTGGATAAGTTTGTAATAAAGGGCGGTACACCTCTTAAAGGAGAGGTTACAATAAGCGGCGCAAAAAATGCGGCTGTTGCCATTATGCCTGCCGTAATTCTTTCCGACGGCCCTTGTATTCTCGAAAATCTCCCTGATATTTCCGACGTTCATACAGTTAAGCGAATTTTGGCTGAGATGGGCGCTGTGGTAAGAAATATTGATAAGAACACTATCGAAATAGACCCCAGACCCGTGGACGCAGATATGGTACCTTCCGAGCTTGGCAGAAAAATGCGCGGCTCCTACTACTTTATCGGTGCACTTCTTGGCAGATATAAAAGAGCTGTGTGTCCCCTTCCCGGAGGATGCGACTTCGGTGTACGACCCATTGATCAGCATTTAAAGGGCTTTGAGGCTTTAGGCTGTGAGTGTGTCGTTAAAGAGGAAGGTATGATCGAAGTTTCTGCCGAGGAGCTTGTGGGCGATAACGTATATATGGACCTTGTTACTGTTGGCGCTACTATTAATACAATGCTTGCAGCCGTAAAGGCAAACGGTCTTACTGTTATTGAAAATGCTGCAAGAGAGCCTCACATCGTTGACCTTGCTAACTTTCTTAACACAATGGGTGCGGATATCCGCGGTGCAGGTACTGACGTTATTAAAATAAGAGGTGTAAAGCGCTTAAAGGGCTGTACCTATTCAATTATCCCCGACCAGATTGAAGCAGGTACCTATATGGTGGCAGCTGCTGCAACAGGCGGTGACGTGCTTATCAAGAACGTTATTCCCAAGCACCTGGAGTCTATCTCCGCAAAGCTTGAGGAAATGGGCGTTGTAATTGAGGAATTTGACGATGCTGTAAGAGTTACAAGAAGCCGTCCCGTTAAAAGGTGCTCTGTTAAAACTCTGCCTCATCCCGGCTTCCCTACTGATATGCAGCCCCAGATTTCCGTTCTCCTTACAATAGGTAAGGGTACAAGTATAGTTAACGAAAGCGTTTGGGATAACCGTTTCCAGTATGTGGACGAGCTTATCAGAATGGGCGCCAGAATAAACGTTAACGGCAGAATTGCGGTTATCGAAGGTGTTGACCATCTTATGGGTGCATCCGTACGTTCAACCGACTTACGTGCAGGTGCAGCAATGGTTATTGCAGGTCTTATTGCAAAGGGTGTAACCTATGTTGAGGATATAAAATATATTGAGCGCGGCTACGAGGATATCGTGGAAAAGCTTAAAGCTTTAGGCGCTGAGATATACTTAAGCCGTAAGCCTGACGAGTTCGGTATGAACGCAGGCTGAGGTTATTAGTTTAATTTAAATAATATTGCTCCTGATATCGAAGGTGATTTATCACGGATATTCGGAGCAGTTTTTTTGAGTATTTTTAAAAGGTGGTAGTAATTTGGCAAGACTTATACCGCTATTCAGCGGCAGCAGCGGCAACTGCTATTATATAGGCTCCAAAAAAAGCGGAATACTTATCGATGCAGGCAGAAGTGCAAAACAGATAAAGGAAAAGCTGGCTTCGTTCGATATTGAACCTTCAGCCGTTAAAGGTATATTCGTTACCCACGAGCATATCGACCACGTAAAGGGCTTAAGGGTATTTGCAAGCAAGTTCAAGCTTCCTGTGTTTGCCTCCGAAAAAACCATACTTGCTTTAAGAGATATGGAAATACACGACGGCAGCTTCCAAATACATAGTGTGGAAAATAAAATAGAGGTAGCGGGAATTACCGTGAAGAATTTTAAAATATCCCACGACTGTGCCGACGGCAGAGGATATAAGATATACACGGAGGATGAACGCGTTCTTTCCTTTGCTACGGACTTAGGCTTTGTTTCCGATGAGGTTTTTGAAAACTTATGCGGCTGTGATTTTGCTGTAATTGAGTCTAACCACGACGTAAATATGCTTTTAAACGGACCTTACCCCTATATGCTAAAGCGCAGGATTCTTTCCGAAAGAGGTCACCTTTCCAACGAAACCACAGCAGGCTTGCTCCCTGAACTTGTTAAGAAGGGCACAAGAAGGTTCATGCTTGCCCACTTAAGCTCCGAAAATAATACCAAGGAGTTAAGCTTTGAAACTTCACTTTGCAGCCTTAAAATGGCAGGATTCGAAGAAAACAAGGACTTTACTTTAAATGTATCCCCGAAAGAAAATATTAACCTTGAAAGTGTGATATTTTAATGCTTAACGTAAAAATAATCTGTGTAGGAAATTTAAAAGAAAAATATTGGGTGGATGCCGTGAAGGAGTATAGCAAGCGCCTTTCAGCTCACTGTAAGTTTCAGGTTATTGAATTACCTGAAGCTAAATGCGACAAAAACCCCTCAGAAGCTTCTGTAAATAAAGCTTTAGAGGAGGAAGCCAAGGCTATTTTGCAGGCGGCAAACGGTTCTGCCGTAATCTCCCTTTGCATTGAAGGCAAGCTTATTTCCAGCGAGGAGCTTAGTAAAAAGCTTGATAATTTAGCCTTAATGGGCGAAAGTGCCGTATCCTTTATTATAGGCAGCTCCTTCGGTTTAAGTGAAACAGTGAAAAAAGCAGGAGAGAGAATGTCAATGTCCAGAATGACCTTTCCCCATCAGCTTGCAAGAGTAATGCTCTGTGAGCAAATATACAGAGCCTTCCAGATAAGCGCAGGAACAAAATATCATAAATAAAAATTCCCCGGGTAAGAATTATTTTCTTACTCGGGGTTTCTTTATACGGGGTAAATTCTGAAATCAGCTGTGAATTCTTTTCCTATTTTTGCTTCAAAATCTATAAACTTAATTATTTGAGTTTCACCCATTATATCTTTATAGCTTTCGTTTTTATATTTTACGCAAAAAAGAGAAGGGTCGAAAGAAATTGCCATTATTTCGCCATTTGCTTTTATTTTTACAGTGTTTTCATATATTTCAATATCACCAAAGGTGGCAAAACGCTCTGAAATTTGGTGATTATCTTCCGTGAAAATAAAGGTATCTTTAAGGCGTGTTTCTCCTGATTCAGAATTAAACTTAATTTCACGGATAAGCGAGGGCATATAATTTAAACCGTAAGCCTTCGAAATATCCGCTGTGATGCCGTTTTCGTTCATTTTGAAATCGGTAGCTCTGTGGTTTTCGCCGAAAAGCTGAGCTTTGCCGTCAATTAAAGGCAGGTTGTGGCTGTCTGAGCCGGGGCCTGTCATTTTATACCTGATATTTTGATTGCCGCCATCACGGGTGTACTCAATGGAACCTATATCCGCGAAAATCTCCTCGCCGTTTTTGAAAATCTGGAAGGAGCCCACGTCATTGTGGTTGTGGGGCTCGTTATTGTACCCACCTTTTGCGGCAATACCTACTCCCTTTTTACTGTTTGAAATGTAAATTTCGGAAGAAGGAAGCATATAGCAATTGAAATTTTCTTCTGTATACAAATTTTCCGTCCATATAAGGTCGCGCAGGTTTGCGGCAAAACGGTAACAAACGTCCATATTAAAGCTTCCTGCGGCTTCTTTCGGAGGCATTATAACTTTTTCGAATTTGCGGCTTAAAAAGGATGCAAGACCGATGTGAAATTCCATACGGCTGCTGCTGTCGGAAAAACTAAGGCTCCTGCCACCTTTAAAATAGCATTTCTGCTGGAATTCTGCGACTTTTTCTGCCTTAGAGTCGGAAAGTAAATCGATTTTGCCGTTTGTCCTGCGGTATAGAAGCTCTGAAAAATATACGTAATAGCCAAAACCGTAGTCCCAGTATTTTATACCTTCAAGGCAGCCGCCATCTTCGGGGATACCTCTTAAATAGGCTTCGAAAGAAGGGAGAAGGCGGTTTATTATTTTGGCAAGATATTCGTTATCGTCTATAAGATATATGGCTGCCATACCTACGTTGCCCGCACAAACTGTCGCCCAGTTATTTTCGGCAGTCATCCACCAGTAATCGTTTTTCAGTATTTGCTCAAAAACTCTTTCGTTAATAAGATGAACGACTCTCTTTTTAATAAGGGGAGAGATTTTATCTCCAATAAGTATTAAAATTTCCGCAAGGGATTCTGCGGTTTCGGCTGCGAAAAGGTCAACTGTATAGTCGCCGTGCTCAAGACGGTCTGTGAAACTGTTTTCTTTATCACTTACTATAAGATGAGGTGGTAAGGCCCAGGTGTACTCGTCGCATATAGCCCATATAATATCCTGGAGTTCTTTCAAATCCTCATCTTTTTCATAAAGCCAAAAGGAAAGCGCGAAAGCAGCCAGTCTTTCTCTGCGTGGAAAATAGCCGCCTTTTTCACTGAACTGAAATTCATTTCGGTTGCCGTTTTCATAGAAAAGTTTAAAAAGTGAGTACGGAATCGATGGAATAACAGTTCCGCGGTGTTTTGCGGCAGTTTTCTCTATAGAATCAAGATAAAATTTAAGAGACGGATTATTTAATATGCTCTGCCTTTTGTTTTCGGGAATAGAAAAATCAGGCTTATTTACTTTGTTCAGGACATCTGTAATGTCAGGTGCCGATAAATTAAAATTCATAAAATCCCCTCCTTATTAAATTAATATAACATATAAAAGTTTTCAGCGCAATAAAAAAGGACTCAGCTGAGCCCTTTTTACTGTTTATACGTTAATTTTCATATCGCCGTCTTTTACCCAGCCAAGTTTGCGGAAGATAAAATCGAAACCTAAACTAAGTATTGCAGGGAATATAAAGTGCATTAAAACTACAAGCAAAAGTGTGTACCAGGGGTTTACATCTGTCATAGCTGCAAATGCGCCAAACTGACCTACCAAGCCGCTTGTACCCATACCTGCGCCTGAAGCTGTGTTGGTCATACCGAATACAGCGGTGGAGATGGGTCCTAAAACTGCGCCTGCTAAAGTGGGAGCAAGCCATATTGCAGGCTTTTTCATAATATTGCCAAACTGAAGCATACTTGTGCCTATGCCCTGGGAGATAAGTCCGCCCCAGCCGTTATCCTTAAAGCTTGTTACCGCAAAGCCTATCATCTGTGCGCTGCAGCCTACTACAGCGGCACCTGCTGCCAAACCGTCAAGGCCCAGCATAATGCAAAGGGCAGCTGAGCTTATGGGTGCTGTTAAAGCAAGTCCTACAATAACACTTACCAAAATACCCATAGGTACAGGAGAAAGGGTGGTGGCTGTGTTAATTAATGCACCAAGTCCGTTCATAAAGCCCTGAATGGGAGGACCGACGAGCATTCCTGCGCCGCCGCCTGCTACGATGGTTACTATAGGAGATATAACTATATCCACCTTTGTTTTGCCTGATACCAGGGAGCCGATTTCCTCGCCAACTAAAGCTGACACATAAGCACCAACGGGACCGCCTAAGGAGTAGCCTATAGCGCCCGTTACCACGCTGCTGAATACAACAAGGGGTTTAGCTTTAAGTCCCCAGGCAATGGCCGCACCTATAGCACCGCCGACTACGGGAGATGATGCGGAGACAATGTCGCTGAAGGTCTTTAAAAATTCAAGGTAAGGTATCTGGCTTAACTGTGAAAGAATAAGTCCTATAATCAGGGAGGAGAAAAGTCCCAGTGCCATAGCACTCATAGCATCAACAAAATACCTTTTTGCATACTTTTTGGTTATTTCCCAAACCTTTTTCATTTCATTAAAATCCTTTCCAAACGGATTTTGCATAAAATAAAGGGCGTCCCGCAATATTTTATTGCAAATTTTATGAAGCTTCTTTCTTGTAAAAAAATTTTAGCACCACTTATTTAATAATGCAATAGGATTGATAAAAAGTTAACAAAGTCGCGAGTGATAAGTTTTTTTGCAAATGCTATGGTAAAAGCTTCAAGAATCTGCTATTATATAAATAACTATTTTCATTTGGAGGAATAATAATGAGTTACATAGAAGAACAGAAATTACTTATGTGTGATATATGCCATAAAATGTGGCAGTTAGGCTGGGTAGCCGCTAATGACGGTAACGTAAGTGTTAAGCTTCCCGACGGAACCTTCCTTGCTACACCCACAGGTATGAGCAAAAGCTTTATCACACCCGACAAATTAATAAGAATCGACAGTAAAGGTAACGTTATTGAAGGTGCTGAAGGCTTAAGGGTTTCCAGCGAGATTAAAATGCACTTAAGATGCTACGAAAAGCGCGAGGACGTATTCAGCGTTATTCACGCCCATCCTCCGGGAGCAACGGGTTTTGCCGTAGCTCACAAAGCCATGGATATGTATAATATGATTGAGGACGTAGCTGTTATCGGTTCCGTACCCTTAACTCCTTACGGAACACCCTCTACAGAGGAGGTTCCCAACTCCATCGAGCCCTATTTAGAGGAGCACGACGTTGTGCTCCTTGAAAACCACGGCGCCCTTGCTGTTGGCAGCGACCTTGTTACAGCTTTCTACAGAATGGAAAGCCTTGAACTCTGGGCAAAAATTACCATTAACGCGGTTATTTTAGGCGGCAGCTTCGATATCAGCAATGAAAATATCCAGAAGCTTATTAATTTAAGACCTTTCTACCGTGTTACAGGCCGTCACCCCGGTCATAAAATTATGAATCCCGATGACGAAATGCTCCATAAGAAAAACTAAGAGGCAAAAATGAACAGATTAAAAAGATTATCTGCACTTTTACTTGTATTACTTCTTATCGCAACAGCTTTTTCCGGTTGTGCAGGTGATAAATACAAGGAATGGGAAAATATTGCAGTCAGAAAAACCCTAAGCGCAGGCTATTACCACACAGCGGCTTTAAAAGAGGACGGCACCGTTATTGCTAAGGGAAATAACGATTACGGCCAGTGTGAAACAAGTGACTGGAAGGATATTATCGCAGTTGAGTGCGGCGCCTATTATACTCTTGGACTTAAAAAGGACGGCACAGTGGTAGCTGTCGGCGATAACGAATACGGTCAGTGTGACGTAAGCAAGTGGCAGGATATTGTTTCCATAGCTTCAGGCGGTTACCATACCGTAGGCTTAAAGGCAGACGGTACTGTTGTTGCTGTGGGCTATAACCTTTACGGTGAGTGTGACACTTACAGCTTCAAGGATATTGTTGCCGTAAATGCTGAAATGGGTTACACTATGGCTTTAAGGCGTGACGGAAAGGTTGAAGCCATAGGAAATAACGAAAACGGCCAGTGCGAGGTTTCCCTTTGGACGGACGTAAAATTTATTGATGCAGGCAGAAAATACAGCGTGGCTGTTAAAAGTGACGGCACCGTGCTTTTTGCAGGCATGGATGAAAATATGCAGGCGGCGGTAACTGCCTTTACGGAGGTAGAGAAAATCGACGCCTCTTACAGCCATATTGTTGCGTTGAAAAAAGACGGCAGCTTGCTTTTTGCAGGTGACAATAACCAAGGTCAATGTAATCTGGAAGGAATCACCGATGCTTTGGATATAAGCCTTGGCAGCTTCCATACAGCTGTCCTTAAAAAGGACGGTATGGTTTACGCCACCGGCAAAAATTCCTACGGCGAATGTGATTTAAACGAATTTGTTAACCTGAAGGTTTACGATAACAGCACAGAAAATTAAATTTGTTTTGGCAAGTTTGGTCGGTTTTTGGCAAGTTTGGAATTTACTTGACGAAAATAAAACTATATACTTAACTTGCTTTCGGCAATTTCAGTTTCAAAATGCGAAAACTTAAAAATTTTATTCCCAAATTAAAGCTTAAAAACTGCCTTGTTATAATTTTGGGCAGTATAATACTTGCCTTCGGGCTTTATAACGTACACTCGGTAGCCAAGGTTACCGAGGGCGGCTCTTTGGGCCTTTGTTTACTTCTTGATTACCATTTCGGTATTTCCCCTGCCGTGACGGGGTTTACCGTAAATGTAATATCCTACTTAATCGGTTTTAAGGTGCTTGGTAAGGAATTTATAGGCTATTCGGCTGTTTCCACCGCGGCTTATTCAATAGCTTACGCAGTTTGCGAAATTTTCCCGCCAATTTACCCTGAAATCATAAACTACCCTATAGCGGCTTCTCTGTTAGGAGCTTTGTTCGTAGGTGTAGGAGTAGGCTTATCAGTGAGGATGGGCGGTGCTCCCTGTGCGGATGATGCCGTCGCCATGAGCCTTTCTCATCTGATAAAAGTTAAAATCGAGGTAATTTACCTCGTGAGCGACCTTACCGTGCTTTTACTTTCACTTTCCTATATACCCGTGGGAAAGATAATGTACTCCCTTTTGACTGTAATTCTCTCAGGCAGAATAATCGGATTCATTGAAAGGTTTAAAAAGCAGGTATAATCTTTTGTTTTCCTAAAAAGTATGTACTTCTTAAGATAGTTACCCTCAAGGAAAAGGCATATTTCCAAGGATCACATAACTTAATAAGAAAATGAAAGAACTACTCTTCGGAATTAAGTATTTAAACAAAATTTCACCTAAAATACTTATCTTTTCCATCTTGATCAAAGCATTTGGCTCCTTTTTCAATGCATTCTACGGAGTTTATTTTCTGAGAATCATTCTCTACAATCTTGAAGCAGGGGCGTCCTTCTGGGCTTCTTTTTCGGTTGCTGTGATTTTAATAGTTATCGAAACTGCTTACTGGTATGCACAAAGGTGCTTGTTTAACGTTTTTAACGACAAAATGACGAACAAAGTAAACGAGCAGGTGCTTACCGATATAGCCGAAACAGCAAGGAAAATTCCCTTTAAGGAGTTCAATAAGCCTGAAACCCTGGACAAGGCTTCAAGAATTTCACAAAACACATCGGAAAACCTGATGAAAACCTCTAACGCTATAGCTCACGCTGTGTCCGTAATTGTGGACGTAGCTATGATAAGCGCCTACGTTTTCACGGTTGACCCTTACGCACTTCTTATTTCATTTGTTCCCGTTGTAACCTCCCTTATATTCGGCAAAATTTCTTCCAAGCTGAATTTTAAGCTTAAGGAAGAAACTACCATGCCCATAAGAAAAAAGGACTACGCTAAAAGAATTTTCTACCTTCCCGAATACAGCAAGGAGATTAAGCTAAGCTCTGTTTCCGAGGAGGTTAAGAGGATATATAGCGAGGGCACCAAGGAGCATATTGAAAAGCATAAGAAGATAGGTACAAAGCTTGCCGTAATAAGTACATTGATTTCAATTTTTGAAGATGGCTTTAATATGTTTGCTGCCTTCATCTATATGCTTATAAGAATTATTTTCGGTACAAAGTACCGCTACGGCGACTTTTTAGGTATCTATAATTCCATAACCTATTTTGCCTGGGACATTCAATGGGCAGGCGAAAACATCCGTAACGCTATGGAGGCTGTGCCCCACGTTAAGGAATTCCGTCAGTTTATAAGCTGTGATTTTGAAGAAGGAAAAACAAAGGATATTAATAAGGAGGAATTTGAAATCACCCTTAATGATGTTCAGTTTTCTTATGACGAAAACAGTAAAAACATAATTGACGGAATCAGTTTATGTATTAAAAAGGGCGAGAAAATCGCTATAGTAGGCGAAAACGGCGCAGGTAAAACTACCCTCGTTAACCTTATTTTGGGCCTTTATAAGCCGACATCGGGAAGTATAAAGCTAAACGGCGCCGACGTAACCGACATAGATACTGAGGAGAGAAATAAATTTTTTGTTTCACTTTTTCAGGACTATAATATCTACCCCTTCACTGTCAGGGAGAATGCTTTAATGGATTTAAATGGCAGTGACAGTGAGATAGAGGAGGGCTTAAAGCTTTTAGGACTTTCCGAGAAAATAAAGGAACTTGACCGCGGTATGACAAGGGAATTCGACGAAGAAGGCTACAACCTTTCAGGCGGTCAGAATCAAAGGCTTGCATTTTTACGTGTGCTTACATCAAAAAGCTCCTTCGTAATTCTTGATGAGCCAACCTCTGCCTTAGACCCGATTAACGAGGAAAGGCTTTATAAGCTTATAGGCGAGAAATTTAAGGATGAAACAGTCCTTTTTATTTCTCACAAGCTTTGCTCCACTTCATTTGCCGAGAAAATTATCTTCCTTGAAAAAGGAAGAATAAGTGAGCAGGGCACCCACAAAGAGCTTATAGAAAAAGGCGGCGGATACGCTCAGCTCTTTAATTTACAAAGCTCCCAATATGCAAGAAGCGAAGTAGCTGCGGAAGGGGGCGAAGTAAATGAATAAGGAGAAAAACACCAAGCTTATATTTAAAAATAACTTCTATTTCTTAAAGAAAGCTTTCAAATTTGAGCCCGTTTACTTTGTTACAAAGCTTTTATACCAGATAATGCTTGATTTAAGAGGTGCGTTTTTATGGGTATTTTTAATGCAATACGTTTTAAAGCAGTTTGAAGAAAATACCGAGCCCTTAAAAATCATAAACTTCCTTATTGTTTCTTTTACAGTTATAGTTTTAACCTATATTTTACAGCACATACTGGATAAAACATATTTCAGAATAAAGAACGAGCGCTTAAGCGAAAAGCTTCAGATGGAAGTTTTCGATAGTATTAAAAATATCGACTATATCTCCCACGGCGAAAAGGAGCTTTACGATAGTATCACTTTGGCAAGTGCTGAAGCAAGCGAGAGAATCTTAAAGGTAATGGATAATGTGTTTTACATTATCGGTGCCATTGTAGAGATAGTCGCTGTTTTAGGTCTTGTACTTTCGATGGACTTCCTTATGATATTCGTCTGCCTTTTATCCGTTGTTATTTCCTTCTTCCTTACTAAGAAGATAGCTAAGCTTGGCGTAAAGTACGACGACAGAATTCAGATTCTTAATAAAGAGGATAAATTCTTAAAGAGAGTCGTTTACCTTCCTGAGTATAGCAAGGAGTTAAGACTTACAGGGCTTTTAAGCCTTATTAAGCTTCACCTTGAAAAGAACAGAATTGATAAGGATAAGGCGGTAGATGAGATCAATAAGAAAAAAGCATTCTTGGATTTTGTTAACGACAGCGTGGCTTACGGCTTTGTTCTTGACTTCCTTTTGACAGTTTATTTGGTTATCAGAATTTCCATTCTTCATAACCTGCCCGTCAGCTCATTTATCGGACTTGTAAACGCTGCTTTCCGTATTTCAGGCGATTTGGAATTTATGATAAGAAGGTATGCAGACTTTATGCAGAACGGCTTATTTATTGAGAGGTATAATAAATTTATGAAAATACCCTCTAAAATTTATGAGTCAAGTAAGTATAAGGGGGATATTGAAGGCGAATTTGAGGATTTAACAATCGAAAACCTCAGCTTTGCTTACCCTCACAGCGATTTCGGCTTAAGTGATATCGATCTTCACATTAAAAAGGGCGAGAAAATTGCTATAGTTGGTGAGAACGGCTCAGGTAAATCCACCCTTATTAACGTGATTTTAAGGCTCTACGAGGCTGAAAACGGCAGCATTAAGCTAAACGGCAAGGATATAAGGGACATAAATCTCGATTCTTACAGAAAGCATTTCGGTGTGCTGTTGCAGGATTTTCAGATGTATGCTACAAGCATTGAGAAAAATACCTCAATGGATAAAGCTGCCGACCCTGAAAAGGTTAAAAAAGCAATGCTTTTAACAGGCTTTTACAGTGTACTGACAAAGACCGGCGCTGATATGAAAGATCAGCTTACAAAGGAATTCGATAAAAACGGTACGGATTTCTCAGGCGGTGAAAAGCAAAGGCTTGCTTTATCCCGTTGCTTCTATGAAAATCACGACCTTTATATTTTCGATGAACCTACCTCCGCTATGGATATTAAGCAGGAGACCTTATTCTACAAGCTGATTGCGGAAAACACTAAGGGCGAGACCGTAATATTTACTTCCCACCGCCTTTCATCCGTTAAGATTTGCGATAAGATTATCTGTATGGATAAGGGCAAGGTGGTCGAAGTGGGCACTCACCAGGAGCTTTACGGCAGAAACGGTAAGTATTCTGAGATGTATAAAGCTCAGGAAAGGCTTTATTTCGGCGAAACCGAGTGATTGTAATTTGCAGGACTTAAAAGCAAGATATTTAAAATAAATTCCTTCATAGAAATTAAAAGGCAGGCGTATACTTAATGAAGTATGCTCCTGCCATTTTTTATAAATTGGTTTGATTGATAAAATCTTAACGAAGGAAAAATTGTCATTGTTTCATAAAATGCCTTTTAAAAGCCGTAAACAACTGTTAAATTTGATAAAAATGCAATTTGCAAAACAAAAAATTGCAAAAATCTTTAATTTTTTTTACAGTTTATCTTGCCAAAATACAAGTTTTGTGTTATGATTATTCGCGTATTCATTTTGAACCCAATAGATTATTTCTATTGCCATAAAACACGAAAGGAAGTATCTACTTATGTCATACGTAAGTGAACAGCTCGAACTTTTAAAGAAGAAAAATCCCGGCGAGCCCGAATTTATTCAGGCTGCTACAGAGGTTCTCGAATCCCTCGAACCCGTAATCGAGGCTAATCCTAAATATCAGGCAGCAGGTATCATCGAAAGAATCGTTGAGCCTGAAAGAACAATTATGTTCCGTGTACCTTGGGTTGACGACCAGGGTAAGGTACAGGTAAACCGCGGCTACAGAGTACAGTTTAACTCTGCTATCGGTCCTTACAAGGGCGGTATCAGACTTCATCCCTCTGTTAACCTCAGCGTTATGAAGTTCCTCGGCTTTGAGCAGACATTCAAAAACTCTCTTACAGGCCTTCCTATGGGCGGCGGTAAGGGCGGCTCCGACTTTGACCCCAGAGGTAAGTCCGACCGCGAGATCATGGCTTTCTGCCAGAGCTTTATGACAGAGCTTTTCCGTCATATCGGTGCTGATACTGACGTTCCCGCAGGTGACCTCGGTACAGGCGCAAGAGAAATCGGTTATATGTTTGGTCAGTATAAGAGACTTAAGAACGTTTATGAGGGCGTTTTAACAGGTAAGGGCCTTTCTTACGGCGGTTCTCTTATCCGTCCCGAAGCTACAGGCTACGGCGCAGTTTACTATGTAGACGAAATGCTTAAGTCATTTGGCGATACAATCGAAGGCAAGACATTTGCAGTTTCCGGTTTCGGTAACGTTGCTTGGGGTACTGTTAAGAAGGCTACAGAGCTTGGCGGTAAGGTTGTTACAATCTCCGGTCCCGACGGCTATGTATATGATGAGGACGGTATCAACACAGAAGAAAAGATCAACTTCATGCTTGAAATGCGTGCAAGCGGCCACGACAAGGTTAAGGATTATGCTGACAAGTTCGGTGTACCTTACTTCGAGGGTCAGAAGCCCTGGGGCGTTAAGGTTGACATCGTAATGCCCTGTGCTACACAGAACGAAGTTGGTATGGCTGAGGCAGAAAAGATTGTTGCTTGCGGCGCTAAGTACTACGTAGAAGTTTCCAATATGCCCACAACTAACGAAGCTGCTGCTTACCTTAAGAAGGCAGGCCTTATTGTTGCTCCTTCCAAGGCAGTTAACGCAGGCGGTGTTTCTGTTTCCGGTCTTGAAATGAGCCAGAACTCCATGAGATACAGCTGGACAGCTGAAGAGGTTGACGCTAAGTTAAAGCAGATCATGAAGGGCATCTACAAGGCATCCTGGGATGCTGCTAAGAAGTACGGTGTTGAGGGCGACCTCTGCGCAGGTGCTAACATTGCAGGTTTCGAAAAGGTTGCAGAAGCTATGCTCGCTCAGGGTGTTGTTTAATAGATTTACCTACATAAAATTAAGCCACGGTTTTTCGCCGTGGCTTTTTTGTGTTTATTTGATTCTGAAGGTTTTGATTTCGTATGGCTTGATGTTAAATTCAATGCTTCTTTCCTTTATTTCAATTTCCTGCTCGTTAACCTCCATAAGGTTAGTTTCGGTAGCGGAATTTACCTCGAAGCTGAAATTAAGCTTAGCCTTAACCCTTGCGCCCTGGGATTCGTAAACTCTTATAATAATACCGTCATTATCCTCAGCGCCTTTTATAGTGTCGATAATTACGTTTTCCTTGTTGATGGAAACAAAGCTCTGTAAATCAATAAGCTTATCACCGCCCAAGCCTCTGTGTGCTTCCATAGGTACGTTTAACTTGTAAGCCTCCTTAACTGTACCGCCAAGGCGCCAATCGTTTTCGTGAGGATAAATGGAGTATACGAAATCGTGGACACCCTTGTCGCCAACGGGGTCAGGGAAGTTAGGAGCGCGAAGTAAAGTCAGGCGCATACAGTTATCCTTAATATCATAGCCGTATTTGCAGTCGTTTAAAATACTTACGCCGTATAAGCCCTCGCTGAGGTCAGCCCATTTGTGTCCGCAAACCTCGAACTTTGCTCTGTCATAGCTTGTGTTATAGTGGGTGGGACGCTCGATAGAGCCAAACTGAATCTCGTAGGTTGCCTTGGGGGAGAGAATGTCCGTGTAGAAAGCGGCTTTAAGCATTCTCTGTGTCTCGTACCAATCAACGTGAGTTACAAAGTCCACTCTTTTTGCATCTTTTTCAAGGATAATATCCTGAGTGATTGTGGATTTATTGAATTTCTTAACTGTTCTTACCACACTTCTTACTTCGTTATCCTCTAAAAGCAGGCTTGACTCGGATTTAATAAGCTCCCAGTACTTGTTCTTATACTACATATCAATATTCCAGGCGGACTCGCGGTGGGGGATATCCTCGAAGATTGTAAGGAGATTGGAAACTTTCTCGCTTGTGAACACTTCGCGCTCAGCCTTTTTATCGTAGAGAGATAAAATATTGCCGTCGTCATCCAATGTAAGCTTTAAGTAAGCGTTTTCAAGAAGATTCTTTGTGGCATTGCCTGAGTAAGTAGGTGCGGCTTCACGCTTAGCGGTATAGATTTTAACACCCATAGCGGGGATGTTTTCGGCTGTGAAAAGGAATTCACTGCAGCAGTCGGTATTTATTACGTCGCACTTAACTTTATTACCGCAGCTATCCTCAAGATATGTGTAGTCGCCGGGGAAGCTTACACATACGCTGCCGCTGTTTTCGGTACCAAGGAAGTTCCAAACAGCAACCTGATTTTCCTTAAGACCCAAAGCGCTGTTTAAAGCTTCTATAGCTTCATCGTAAATTTTACCTGCAGAAGCAAATATATCTGCATAAATTTTTTCGCAGTCCTTATAAACCTGATTTATGGAAGAGCCGGGGAGGATATCGTGGAACTGGTTTGTTAAAAGCTTCTTCCAAACGTCGCCGATTTCCTTAGCGGGGTACTCTTTATTAAGCAAAATCTTAGCCATAGTACAGGCTATTTCAGTTTTTCTTAAGAATAATTCACCTTTGCGGTTGTTTTTCTTGACGTTTGCCTGAGAGGTATAGGTGCCGCGGTGGAATTCGTAGTACATTTCATCGTTCCAGACCTCTAAGTCCTTTTCACATTTCTCAGCTTCCTTAAAGAAGGACTCGGCTGTAGCAAATTCGGACTTGGGTAGGCCGGGGAAATCCTTAAGTCTTTTTGCTTTTTCGAGCATCTGGTAGCTGGGACCGCCGCCGCCGTCACCGTAGCCTATTGTCATAAGCAAGGTGTCGCATACGTCCTTTTCGGAAAAGAGGTTATAAATCTCGGAGAGTGTACCTGCTGAAAGGTCGCCATTATAACTAAGGCGCTGTAAGTAGGAGAGAATTTCGGTGCCGTCAGTACCCTTCCACTTGAAAAGAGAGTGGGGGAAGCTATTGGTATCGTTGTTAACAAGCTTGGAGGTAAAGAAGTAATCCACGCCTGAACGCTTCATGATCTGGGGGAGTGCCCATGTGTAACCGAATACGTCGGGCATCCAGAAAACTTTACTCTCCTTGCCGAATTTTTCAAGATAATAATTTCTGCCGTATAAAAGCTGCCTTACCAAGCTTTCACCTGAAGGAACGTTTGTGTCCATTTCGACCCAGGCGTTGCCAACAAGCTCAATTCTGCCTTCCTCAACACGTGCTTTTACTTGCTCAAAAAGGTCGGGGTAGAATTCTTCAAGATATGCAAAAAGCTGTGGCTGGCTGAAAGCAAATATAAATTCGGGGTACTTTTCCATTAATGCAATAACGTTGGAGAAGGTTTTGCCGCATTTTCTTACGGTCTCCTTTAAAGGCCACAGCCAAGCGGTATCGATGTGACTTTGACCTACAAATTTAACCATGGCAGAAGCCTTGTGAGGAATAGCTTCAAGTCCTTTTTTAAGGGCTTCTTTTGCTTTTGGCACGGAGGCTTTTAAGGTTTCTTCGTCAAATTCAAACTCAAGAAGGCTTACGGACTCCATAATAACCCTGAAAAGCTTGCTGTGAAGGTAGCTGTCCTGATTGCTTGCCCTTATTATTTTTCCCACAGTACTGTTATGAATTCGTGCGTTTGATTCCTCCAAAGTGTCAAAGGGGTTATGGAAGGTGTCCATAGCTTCAACTGCATTTCTTAAATCGAAGTAATAATCTTCAACCATAGGATCTACAGCAGCAAGGAAAGCGGTTCTTACTGTATATTCCACCATGGTGTGCTGCCCGGGAAGGTTGATTGTATAGCCGGATTCAAGGAAGTTAAAGCAGCATTCCGCTTCAATATCAAGTGTATCACCCGCTTTATATTTTTCGGGAATATATACGCGTGAACGAAGGCGAGGTGTTAAGTAGGAGGCATCCTTATAGGAGGTAACACCTGAAATAATCTCGCCGTTAATTCTTACCTGACCTTCACCGCCTAAATCAAGAACCAAAACAGCCTGCTTGCCTTCATACTCCGCAGGGATTGTGACAGTAGTTTTAAAAAATCTTGTTTTATCGAAGGTGGAATTCCAATGGTCGCCTATTTTAATTTCCTTCCACTCTTCGTCAATGGGAGTGAACTTTATTGCTTCCTCGTAATTGTATTCTCTTGTAAGGAAAGTATCGATATTCTTTTTCTGCGTGTAAACGTAGGGCTCAAGCATCTGCATTTTATTTGTGAAAATAATTCGGCTTGTGTACTGCATAAACATAAACTTCCTTTCTTTTTTAAATTCCCAGCCAGTTTTTAAGGGCTGTTAAATTCTGAAAATCACCTATTATTATATCGGCACCGGCTTTAATAAGTCTTTCGCGTTTAACGGGGTTTAAGCCTTCCAGGTGCTCTTCGTCGGTTGCAGCGCCAATTGTGAAAGCGCCGCACTCTTTTCCTAAAGCAATTTCCACCTTACCGTCGCCAACTAAAAGTAAAGCTTCACCGGGAAGGTTCTTTTCCTCTAAAATCATTTTGATTACAGCTTCCTTGGAGCAGGCAGCTTTCCTTTCGGGAGCACCTTTTATTTCAGTAAATTTATCGGCTACACCTAAGGCGGAGGCTTCCTTTACAACGTCCTTGTGGTCGGTGCCGCTTGCTAAGTAAACTTCAATACCTGAGTCTATAAGCATTTTTAAAAATTCCTTAGCGCCTTTAATAAGGAAGTCATCAGGAGATTTTTCCTTTGTTTCAAGGCTTTTTATTCTGCCCTTGATTTCCTCCATCAGGCGGCGGTTGTATTCATCCTTATAGTACCAGGCGTCCTTTTCTTCGCTTCCGAAGCCTGCTTTTTCTGTTTCCTCCTTAAGCCATTGCATCTGGTAAACCGTCTGAATGCCCGTAGAGGCATCTATATATTTATCCACTTTTTCTTCAAGCTCAGGTGGGTAAGCATCCTTTTTGCCGCCTGAAATGGATTCTAACATCAAAGGCTTCATAACCCTTTCCCAGCCGCAGCGAAGGGTGGAGAAGGTGCCGTCAAAGTCAAATACAGCGGCTTTTATTCTGCCTTTTGGGAGGCGGTTTGTTATAAGCTCAATATCCTTCATAGATAATATTCCTCCCATTTGTTTATTATTTCCTCAGGGGTGGCTGTGCCTGTAGTACCTATTTTTTTAACGGTTACGCCTGAAGCTAAGTTTGCAAAGGCTAAAGCCTCGCCGCCGTTTTTTGTTGCTGCATAAGCGCAGGAAAAAGCTGAAAGGAAGGTATCGCCTGGGCCTACAATATCAATTTCACCTTTTGCTTTAACGGTGGGTGCGTAAACTAAACCCTTTTCATCCTGCCACAAGGCACCTTTATCACCAAGGGTCACAGCTACGGGGCTGTTGTTTTTCTCGTAAAGCCTTTTTGCAAGGGTTGTAAATTCCTCTAAGCTGAGGCTTTTACCTTTAATATCCTCGCCTAAAGCAAAAGCAGCTTCAAGCTCGTTTGGTTTAACTATAACGCCGCTGTATTCATTTATCCTTTCGCGGCTGTCAACTATAACCGGTATTTTTGTTGCAATTGATGAGAGGTAATTCCTTATTTTCGGAGTGATAATACCGCACATAAACTGGTCGGAAACCGCTATAAGGTCACATTCTTCGGAAGCCTTTTTTATGGCAGCTATTATTTTGTTCTCTGTTTCTTCGTCAATTGCTTCAAAGTTTTCGAAGTCAAGCCTGGGGTCCTCGTAAATTACATCGGAAATTCCCATCCTTAAAGGCTTGCAGTAGCAAGGAGTTAGTCCTTCCTTTCTGATTATCAGGTTATCGGTTTCAATTCCCTTTTCCTTAAAATATTTTGTCAAAAGGAAACCGCGCCAATCTTCAGCAATTGCAGATATTGAAATAAGCTTTTCTATACCCAAGTCGTTTACGTTATTGATAACGTTTCCGCAGCCGCCGGGGGAATAAGTTTCGCTTACAACGGGCAGAGGGTAGTGAGGTGTTTCTCTTGAAAGCTTACTTTTCTTCATATCCGCACGCCAGTAAATATCAAGGCAAACATCGCCGATAACACAGATTTTTACCTTTTTTATAAGCTCTGTAATCTCTTTTACTCTTTGAAGGCTTAATTTTACTTCTTTCATTTTCATTCCTCACAAAGTCTTGAGTAAATAGAGGGTATGGTTTCCTCGTGATTCCCGCAAATGTAAAGACCTGTACCACCCATAGAAACAGGGCGGTTGATGATGTTTTTTCTGGGGCGGTAATAATATTCGTATTTATCCTTACCCACGTCGGTTTTATAGTCGCCTAAAGGAATTATATCGAAGTTGGCGGTTGTTATATGCTTTAAGCCGTAGCCTTGGTTTCTCGCAATTGAAAGAGCTTTCAGGAAGACCTCTGCTCCTGTTACAGCTGAGCCGATATTTAAGTGGACGCCTTTATCCTTAAGCTGCATAACAGAATAACAGAAGTAGGAAAAATCCTTACCGCTGGTTTTGCCCAATGCCTCGAAATCAACCTCGGGGTGCTGGTGAATAATGTCGGTGCCCATTGTTACGTGGTAGGTCATAGGTACGCCCATTTTGTAAGCTCTGTAAAAAACGCAATCCTCTTTGTAGGGGAATTTTTCAGGGTTTTTGTCCACGTAATGGGCAAGGCTTTCGCCGTAGCCGTAATTCTTTTTGGCACCAAGCTTAATAGCCTCGTTCATCCATGCGCCTGTTTCCTCCCACATACCGAAGGAGCCGTCCTCAATGGCTGTAGGTACGTGCTCGCTGGTGCCGCCTAAGTAAGCAAGCTCGAAATCGTGAATAGAGCCTGCGCCGTTAGAGGCAAGGTGGGTGATGTAGCCGTTTTCCATAAGCCATATAAGGTAGCGGGAAAGACCGCATTTAATTACGTGAGCGCCTATAAAACAGGTGACAGCTTCACCGTTTTCTTTGGCTTCCTTTAATTTTTCAATAAGTATCTCAAACTCCTCGTTTGTAAAGAGATTATCTTTATCCTTATCGGGCGTGCGGAGATTATCAATACGTACCAAATTGTGGCGGTTTGCAGCTGTGTAGGTTGTGATTTTGGTAAAATCAATGGTATTGGGTGTGAAACTTATCATACAAATCTCCTTTTAATAATATATTTAATTAGTAAAATGACTTTACAAATTGCTTTGTATATATTATAATATAAATGAAAACAAAATGCAATAAATTTCTTGGAAAAGGTACAGTTATGAAAAGAATAAAAAAGGGCGAAAGCTCCAAGGATATGAAAAACTTAAACCGCCTTTTGGTTTTAAAGCTTCTCTGTACGGAAGGCAAAATTAAGAGAAGTGAAATTATGAATAAAACAAGTCTTTCAAAGATGACGGCTACAAATATAGCAGAGGACCTGATGGGCGCTTGCCTTATTAAAGAAACAGCTGTGGAGGAAGGCGCAAAAGGCGCGGGCAGACGTCCCACCGCTTTAACCTTAAGCGAAAAATCTCCAATCGTAGGCGGAATTTACGTAGGAAGAAAAAGCTGCAGCGTGCTTTTTTGTGACCTTTGTGCCAATAAAATTTCCGAGGAAAGACGTGAATATAAGGAAATAAACAGTGCTGAGGATCTTGTTTTATTTATCACGGAGCTTTTTTCCTGTGTCAAAAGTAAAATTGACCGTGAAATATTATGTGTGGGCATATCCGCTCCCGGCCCTCTTGACAGAAATAAGGGAATTATTTTATCACCTTCAAACTTTTTCGGGATAAACAACTTAAATATCAAGGAAATACTTGAAAATAAGCTTAAGCTTCCCTGCGTTTTAGCTCACGATACCGCCTGCGCTGCGCAGGGTGAGCTTCTTTACGGCAAGGGTAAAGGTATGGATAGTTTCCTTTTAGTCCATCTTCACAACGGTATAGGCAGCGGAATTATAGTTAAAGGGCAGCTTTTTGACGGTGCTATGGGTCTTGGCGGTGAGCTTGGACATATATCAATTGACCATAAGGGAGAAAAATGCTCATGCGGCGGCAGAGGATGCCTTGAAAATTATGCTAACGAAATGAACCTGACTGCGGATTATAACAGCATATCAGAGGAAAAGCTTGATAACACAAGTCTTAAAGAAATAATAAAGAAGGTAAACGAAGGTGATAAAGCTGCTTTATTTGCCTTGGATAACTTCTTAAATTACCTTTCTGCGGCATTGGTTTCCGCCCTCAATTTTATTGATACGCATCACATCGTATTAAGCTACCACGGCGAAAACGGGCTTATTGAAAAGATGCTGGAAGAAAAAATCAACTCATCGCTTTTTGCAGGGAAGTACAGAAAAATAAAGGTGATAAGCTCTGCCTTTAAAGGTGACGCTCCCATAATTGGTGCGGCTGCAGCAGCTGCCGAAGAGGTTTTTACAGGTAATATAAAAATAACCGAAGAATGGTAAAAAATTAACGCTCAGCTTTAAACTGAGCGTTTTTTTAGAAAAATGGAGGAGTGGAGTGTCTAAAATTTACTGTTCATATTCGGAAAGAACAACCGTAACGGTAATATCCTTTTTGTTTTCCAAAGCTCTGTCCACAGTAAGTGTAACTGTGTCACCGGGCTTTTTCTGTGTTAAATAGTTTGTAATAGTGTTGCTTGAAGTAATTTTGATGCCGTCAATACTTGTGATAACGTCATACTTTTCAAGTCCGGAGTTAGCTGCCTCATCGCTTATGAAATCGTAAACGTACATACCAACGGAAAGACCGTAGAATCTGGAGGATACGCTGTCAATAAACTGGCCCTGAATACCCAATATTGCTCTGTCCTTTACGTAGCCGTGGTTGATAAGGTCGCTTGCAACGTCAAGAACTGTTTCGCTGGGAATTGCAAAGCCTAAGCCTTCAAAACCGTCTGCTACAAACTTTGCGCTGTTAACACCAACAACAAGGCCGTATTCATTAACAAGTGCACCGCCTGAGTTACCGGGGTTGATAGCAGCGTCTGTCTGGATGCACTTCATTGTGTAGCCGCCGTCACCTACTTCAATTTCACGGTTAAGGGCAGAAACGTAACCGATTGTTACGCTGGAATTAAAGGTCATACCGCCGGGGTTACCGATTGCCAAAACTATGTCCGCTACGTTTAAATCCTCAGCCTTGCCGAATTCAGCAGCAGGGAGGTTTTCAGCCTCAATTTTAATAACTGCAATATCCGTAATTTCATCGCTGCCGATTAATGCAGCTTCATAGGTAGCACCGTCAGAGGTTATTACCTTTAAATTGTCGGCACCGCTAACAACGTGAGCGTTAGTGATAATGTAGCCGTCACTGCTGAAGATAATGCCGCTACCTTCACCTGCAGGTGAAACCTCGTCACTCTTCTGTGTTGTGCCGCCAAAGAAATTATAATATTCAACTATCTGGTAGTTCTGGATGCATACAACCGAAGGAATAAGCTTTTTTGCAATTTCCTGATTTGTAAGCTTGGAAATTGAACCGACGGGAGGAGCATCATTCTCGTTATTTTCAGCTTCCTTTTCCACCTTTGTAATGGTGAAAACCGCCTCTTTGTCGTTATCCTCAGTGCTTTCAACCTGAATTGCACCTGTGGATATCATATGTGTTATAGCGCCAAAGGAAGCACCGAAAGCAATCAGGCAGGAAAGAACCATTGAAAGGGCAAATATTAAAATTTTCTTGCTCTTGTTATCCTCGCTTTTTTTCTCCTTTTTGGGAGCTTCGTTGTAGGGTGGGTAGTAAGGGTTACTGCCGTAAGGTGCAGGATAACCCTGATTCTGGTAAGGATTGTTTGAGTAGGAATTATTCTGGTGTTGATTATTTCCGTACGGATTCTGAGAAGTGTAGTTTACATTCTGCTGTGGCTTATAGTAGTGGTAGTAGCCGTCGGGTGTGGTGTAAACCCTTTCTCTTTCGCTATTGTCGTTAGAATTAGCGTTTGTGTTTTCGTTTTCCTGAGGGTCAACAGGTGTATTGTTATTTAAGTTAGGATTTTCGTTTGGGCTAAACATAACTTTCAACCTTTCTTATATTAAAAGTTTTTACTTTTTCATTGATAAAAGTATGCCCTTTAATTGTGACATCAATGTGATAAAATTATATGAAATATTTGAAGAAACAATTAACAATTTATGACTAAAACAGTTAACCCAAAAGCTTACTTTTAACAAGCGCTTTACGAATAATTATGCTTAAGGGAATGGAAATTATTATAGCGATCACAGCGTTTATTGAGGAGGTTGTAAGCTTTGTGACTATTGAGGGGATAAGCGCCATGGGAGCACTGCCTTCCAGAAGTCCCTGGAAAAAGCTTTTTGATAAGTAAAGAACAATGTAAACTACCTGACCTAAGGTGCAGGAAAGCAGGTTCCATAAGAATTTTTCACCGTTTTTGTCACCAATGCGGGAAAGTGCACCTGCTGTGAAAGCAAGCAGAAACTTAAATACAAAGGTAAAGGGTGAGGATGCTATGTAGGCAGGGATTGTTAAATCGTATAAAAACGAACCGATACCTGCTGCCAAACCGCCCTGAAGTCCGCCTAAAACAAGGCCGGATAAAAGGCAGAAAATGTTGCCGAAATGAATTCGGGATACGTCGCCGATTGCTACGGGGATGGGCACGCTTATCATATTTGAAACAAATACCAAAGCGGCAAAAATGCTTGTGGTGGCAATTTTGTAAATTGTGTTTTTCTTTTCCATAAAATACCTTCTTCCTTTATATGCGGTTTACACCTGTTTTTACTGCAGCCTCGGCTACTGCCTTTGCAACAGCCATTGAAACTGCTTTATCAAGCGCGGAGGGGATAATGTTATCCACACTAAGCTCACTTTCGGGAACATAAGCTGCAATTGCTTCCGCCGCTGCAATTTTCATAGTATCATTGATTTCCCTTGCCCTTACGTCCAAAGCACCGCGGAAAAGTCCGGGGAATACAAGGACGTTGTTTATCTGGTTGGGGTAATCGGAACGGCCTGTGCCCACAACGTAAGCGCCTGCTTTTTTAGCTTCCTCGGGGAAAATTTCGGGTGTGGGGTTTGCACAGGCAAACACACAGGCTTTTTCTGCCATAGCTTCTACCATTTCGGGCTTTAGGCAATTGGGAGCAGAGAAACCGAAGAAAACGTCCGCACCCTTTATGGCGTCCATAAGTGTGCCCTTTATTTTCTCGGGATTGGTTGTTTTTGCAAGCTCAGCCTGAGCCCATGTCATATTCTCCATACCCTCATAAATAGGGCCGTTCTTATCGCAGATAATTACATTTTTAAGGCCATAGCTCATTAAAAGCTTTGTAACTGCTATACCTGCTGCACCTGCACCGTTTACAACCGCCTTAACTGTTTTTATATCCTTTTTAACTACCTTCAAAGCGTTTATCATGGATGCAAGGGCGACAATTGCGGTGCCGTGCTGATCATCGTGAAAAACAGGGATATCAAGGCTTTTCTTTAGTCTCTCTTCCACCTCAAAGCATCTGGGAGCAGAGATATCCTCTAAATTAATACCGCCGAAGGAGCCTGCAATCATCTCAACGGTTTTTACTATCTCGTCAACGTTTTTGCTTCTTATACAGATGGGGAAAGCATCTACGTCTCCGAATGCCTTAAAGAGGGCGCATTTACCCTCCATAACAGGCATACCTGCCTCGGGACCTATATCACCAAGGCCTAAGACCGCTGTGCCGTCGGTCACAACGGCTACCAAGTTGCCGCGCCTTGTGTATTTGTAGGAGAGGGAAGCATCCTTGGCTATTTCAAGGCAGGGTGCGGCTACACCCGGTGTGTAGGCTGTGGAAAGGTCGTCCCTTGAATCAAGAGGACAGGCTGTTTCCACTCTTATTTTACCCTGCCATTTTTCGTGCATTTCTATGGCTTTTTCATTATAATTCATATTCCTGATTTCCTTCCTTTTATGTTTAAGTTTAAATTGACTATTTAAAGTGCATACCTTATAATTATACCATAAATTATATAATTTTAAAGGAATGACTTAAAAGCTTTAAGTCTTGGTGATTGTTGTGGCATCTGCTGTTATAACGGGAGCATCCTCAGGCTTAGGTAAAGAATACTTTAACCTTGCCGCCAATAATTTTGAGGACATTGATGAAATCTGGATAATTTCAAGAAGCAAGGAGAAGCTTGACGCTCTTGCTCAAAGTATAGATAACGAGAAGAAAAGGGTTATCGCAGTTTACCTTGATTTAAGTAAGGAGGAAAGCTACGAAAAGCTTGGTAAGATTTTCGAAATGCATAAGCCTGATATAAGGCTGCTTATAAATAATGCAGGAGCAGGTAATTTAAAATCCTTCGAAAACCTTACGGAAAAGGAGGCTGCGGACACAGTTAAGCTTAATGCTTTAGGCTTAACTATGATGACTAAGGTCTGCCTTCCCTATATGGGTGAGGATTCCTTTATTTTAAACGTTTCCTCCATAGGTTCATTTGCACCTACTGCAAATATGAGCGTTTACTGTGCTACCAAAGCCTACGTTTCTTCCTTTTCAATGGCAATTGCCGAGGAGCTTGAGGAAAAGGGCATTACCGTAACAGCCGTTTGCCCCGGTCCTATGGAAACAAACTTCTTCAATGCAGGAAACATCAAGGAAGGCTCCTCCAAAAAATTCTTCTCACTTCCAAGGGATAATCCTTCGAAGATAGCGGAAAAATCTATGAAAGCAATGATGAAGGGCAAGAGAATGTATATAGGAAAATTCTATTATAAGCTTTACAGATTCCTTTCCAAAATTCTCCCTAACGACCTTGCAATTTCACTTTCTAAATTATAAGGATTTCTGATTATAATACTATATCCAGATAGTGATAAAATGATATAATCAGATTGCAAAATGACGTAAAAATACCGCAGAGTACTGAGTACTTTGCGGTATGTTTTTTTATTTAACAAAGAAGCTGTATAGACCTAAAAGGAAAAGTGCGAAAATAATTACGGGTAAAACGTAAGCGATGTAAGGTCTTATTTTCTCAGGGAATTTCAAGCCTTTACCTGTGTTAGCTTCCTTTATAAAGTTTTTCCAGCCCCAGCCGAATTTATGGGAACAGAAAACAACGAATACAAGTGAGCCGATGGGTAAAAGTAAGTTGGAAACAAGGAAATCCTCGAAGTCCATTATGGTGGAGCTGCCGCCGAATGGCTTAACAAAGCTTAAAAGATTTGTGCCTAAAGCGCAGGGGAGGGCAAGCACGAACATTAAAATGCAGTTGATAAGGCTTGCTTTTTTACGGCTCCAGCCGAATAAATCCTTAGTGCAGGAGATAAGATTTTCGAAAATAGCAAGTACTGTGGAGAATGCGGCAAAAATAAGGAAGCTAAAGAAGAAGGTGCCCCATACTCTTCCAAGGGGTAAGTTGTTGAATACGTGGGGAAGTGTGATAAAAATAAGGTCAGGGCCTGCGTTAACGTCAACGTCGTATGCAAAGCAGGCAGGGAAAATAATAAGACCGCTTGTAATAGCTACGAAGGTGTCAAGCACGGCAACTCTTACGGATTCGCCCATCAAAGCTCTTTCCTTGCCAATGTAACTGCCGAAAATTGCCATGGAACCTATACCGAGGCTTAAAGTGAAAAAGCTCTGATTCATAGCGGCAACTATAATGTTTAAAAGACCGACTTTCTGAACCTTCTCGAAATCGGGAACAAGGTAGAATTTTAAGCCTTCACTGCCGCCCTCAAGGAAACAGCTGTTTATTGCTAAAATTATCATAATGACAAGCAGGGCGCTCATCATATATTTTGTAATTCTTTCAATGCCTTTCTGTAAGCTGAAGGAGCAAACAAAGAAACCTAAAACAACAACAAAGAGCACCAGAAATATCATAAGTAAGGGGTCTGCTTTAATTGATGCAAAATAATTTTCAATGCCTGTTTTGTCAAGACCTTCAAAGTCGCCTGCCGCTGTAGCCACACAGTATTTTAAAAGCCAGCCTGATACAGAGGTGTAGAACATCATTAAAAGGTAGTTGCCTGCAAGGGCGGCGTAGCTGTGAAGGTGCCACTTGCTTCCCTTGGGTTCAAGGGTGTGGTAAAGCCTTGCGGGACTTTTCTGGCTTGCACGGCCTAAAGCAAATTCCATTGTCATAACGGGTATACCCATAATTACAAGGAAAAGTAAGTAGAAAAGTACGAATACCGCACCGCCGTTGGCTCCTGCTCTGTAAGGGAACATCCACACGTTGCCAAGGCCTATTGCACAACCCGCACTTAAAAGTATGAAGCCTAAGCGGCTTCCTAAGCGTTCTCTTTCCATTATTAATACCTCAAATCATTCTAAATATTTTAAATAATCCTCTTTATTGTTACTTGCCAAAATTGAGCAAGGTTTATCGAAACGGATTTTATTTCCTTCCATATCCGTTACCTTGCCGCCCGCCTCGGTAACCACAAGCATGCCTGCGGCGTAGTCCCAGGGCTGTAATATAACCTCGTAGAAAAGCTCGGCCTTACCTGCGGCTACATAGCAAAGGTCCAAAACAGCCGCACCGAAACGGCGGTAATCGGCACAAGCCTTAAAGAAGCAGGAAAAAGCCTGAAGGGATTTTTCGCGAAGCTCAGGGTAATAAGGTGCACTGCCTGACATAACAAGGGCATCCTTCATCATTTTTTCGGAAACGTGGATTTTTTCGCCGTTTAAGTAAGCGCCTTTTCCTTTTTCCGCCTTAAAAAGCTCATTCTTGTAGGGGTTAAAGCAAACACCAATATAGGGCTCGGCATCCTTTAAAAGAGCTATGGAAACAGCACTTGTCTGAAAATGCTTTGTAAAGTTAGCGGTGCCGTCAATAGGGTCAACTATAAAGGTGTAGCCCTTTTCCTTTATCTCGCTGTGAAGCTCCTCTTCTTCACCAACGAAGTTAGCTTCGGGAAGAACCTTTAAAAGCTCGGTTTTTAAAAATTCCTGAACCTTTGTATCGTAGTAGGTTACAAAGTTACCTATGCCTGCCTTACTGTCGATTTCCATTTTGCTTTCGTCAGCGTTTAAAACAATGTCGCCTGCTTTTCTTATTATCTCTTCGAATTTCAATACCAATTCATTCATACCAATTTACCTCTTTCAAATCTCAACCGTCATACCGTCAAAGGCAAGCTCACAACCCATTTCTTTTGCTGTTACTGAAAGCTCCTCGTTTGACTTATGAAGGGAGGGCGCAATATGTGAAAGAAATACCATTGTTTTTTCGCAGGTAATATTCATCGTTTTAAAGGATGCAAGCATAAGCCTTATCATAGGAATACTGTTGTGCTCAGCCATTCTGAAGTCGCCTGCATAATCGCCGCAGGTGGCATCCAAAATCATAAGGTCAAACTTTTTGCCCTTCATAAAGTAATAGCTTTCGTTTAAAAGCCAGGCACCGTCCAGTCCGTAGAATATTTTCTTTCCGTCCTTTTCAATTATAAGGTGCTGGGGGAAAATATTGGGGTCGTGGTTGGCAGGTACACCCGTTACAAGCAAATCACCAATTTTATATTCCTTAAAATACTCCATTTCTGTAACAATAACGTTTTCGGGAATTTCAAATTTTGTTTTAACACCTTTACTTACATAAAGGTTTAAGGGCTTGTCCTTTTTTGCGGCAACTTTCCCGATGTTTTCTATATTAAAATGGTCGGAATGAATGTGAGAAATAATAATATTCTCAATTTCATTAAAGTCCTTATTAAGTATTTCAAGACTTTTAAGTCCGTGCACACCGAAATCAATAAGAGTGTTGCCGTTTAAAAGGTTACAGGTACTGCGGCGCGCTTTGCTGTCGAAGCTATGCTCAGGGAAAGGGTAGGGGAAGTCCGCCGCGCCTGTGCCTAAAAATGTAAATTTAAAAGTACTCATATTGTAATATCCTCCTCTTGTGTAAAGTTTACCACCAGTGGAAAGATCTGCTGTAGCCGGAAGCGGTTTTCGATGAAATATCGCAGTAGGTTATGGTTTCCTCGCCAAGTTCATCATTTTTGTAAACGGCAGAATTTTCGTAGGCGTGCATCTTGCGCCAGGTGTTATTGCTGCTGTCGTAAATTGTATTGGGCATATTTTTACAGCTGTGATTTGAATTATAGTCATCCATAGGATTGGAATCTTCAAAGCTGTTCCTTTCGGATGAATGGCTCTCTGAACGGTAAGGAGTGCTATATAAACGGTCTGTTTCAGCTTTCATGCTTTCGAGACTTTCAATAGATTCAAGGGCCTCTTTAGCTTTGGTATAACCCATATCAACGGCTTTTTGCAGGTAGTATTTATTATTATTATAATAGCCTGCAATATAGTAGCCACGGGCGGTACCGGTTTCTGTGGCGGCATCACACCAATAGATCTTCATATCATTAAATACGTCTATACCTTTACGCACGTTGTCAAAATTGCGGCCGTTAAATAATTTGCATAAATTATTTATAGCATCAAGGTTACCTGACTTTGCCCGTTCCCAGTATTTATATGCATAGTACTGTGTAAGCGCAGCTGCGATGATATCGAATTCATATATATGGTGTCTGTTAAGCTTTAAAACTTCTTTTACACGGCCTTTATTATAATACTCGCGTTCCCATTCAAAGGGGTTATTATATTTGTAAAAAATCAGGTTGCTGATACGAAGAGTGTATTCATATAACAATATATAAATATCATGAAGATCGTTACGGTATATTTGATCAGCACATTTTATGAAACCGACTTCCTTAAAGGTTGCTGTTTTAATATTGCCTGCCCTTACATCCGTAAGGTCTAATTCTACGTACTTCTTTGCGAGTTCATAGCACTCTTTTGCATTGTTGCCCGGTGCCTCCTCCTTTGTTTTCCTGAGTATAGTCCACTCATCTGAAAGCTTACGGCGGATTTTATATGCTATAAGAGCGCGCATTACAGCCCTTTCTTCAAAGGTATCGGTTGTAGTGCAGTTTTCTTCTATCCATTTTGCGTAGGTATCTGCTTCCTCGAAGGATACGCCGAAATCTACCATATTAAGAAGCTCACCCATAGATAATGCGTGCTTTCGTCTTGCGGCATTTCTTAAAAGTTCCAGCGCCTTAGCTAAATCGGGAGCAGGAGTAATTCCGTAGGCTGCTTGCTCTAAATGTATAGCGTGGTGGTACTGTGCGTCAGCGTTTCCGTTTATAGCCTTTGTTCTGTAAATTTCGGCGCCCTTTGTTTCCAGGCTTTTTGCTATACCGCTTTGGCGGTAGTCGGTTTTATCAAATGCGAATATATATGCCTTGTTTCTTAAAAGCCATATTAAACTGAAGCCTTCCGTACTGTCTTTTAAATCGTTCATAACAGCTTCAGCTTCTTTTTCCCTGCCTGCTTCTAAAGCTTCTTTGGCACTTTCAAATTTACGGATACTTTCCCATATTTTCTCAGCGCGGGCAATAGCATCCTTTTCTATTTGCTTGGGGTAGGGTAAGCGGTAGTTAAGTTCACTTTTAAGCTTATTCTGTAAAGTTTTAAGCTTTTCGTCCGAAAGAGTAGTATTAACGGCAAAAGCACATTCTTTATTGAGAAGGTAGGCTGTTACGTTATATTTCTCGGTGCTGTTTTCATCGGGAAGCTCATCCTTATTAAGGGCTCTGTGGCCTAAGTGATGAACGGTGTAGGGCTCGTAGCCTAAGCGGTATCGCCAGGTGTTGCCCGCTAAGGATTTTTCAGGAAGTTTGGAAGCGATAGCAAGCTGAACGTCCTCCATAAATCCTATTCCTAAAGGATTTTTCTTCTCACAGAAGTCCCTGGCAATTTCAAGCATTGCCTGTAGGTCCACACGGTACTCGGTGCCTTTCCACCAGTTATTCCATATCGTTAAAGCATCATAACCGTTTAAGTATGCCATACGCTTGGCAATGGTTTCCTTTTGCAGTTCTTTGGCTTTTTCTGTGTTTTTCTCAGTTCCTATACCGTCAAAGTAGCACTTTGAAAGCATTATACCGTCATCGGAAACCTCATAGAGCTTCTGTGCGGCGATAAACTGCCTTTCACGGTCGCCCTTATTTTCACAATCTTTTACAAGGGCAGCAAGCACGTCCTTATCCTCGGGAAGTTCGTCTGCGCTTTTAAAATTACGGCTCTTTTCAAGGTCCTTGTGTATATCCGCACGGCGCTTTCTTATTTGTTTTACAGCAATTTCGTCGGCGATTCTTTCCTTAAGATAGGAAATACCGAAAATGAGTGCAATTATAATTGCTACAACTATAATTACAATTCCTAAATTTTCAAGTATAAAGGACATAAAATTAAGGGCTAAGCCAAGAACTAAAGCAATAAGAATAATATATAAAATAACCATATAAATACTCCTGATATTTATTTTAAAGTTAAAAGTCCTACGCATTCCACGTGGTTTGTGTGGGGGAACATATCAACGGGAGTGAATTTAACTGCCTTATATTTATATTTTGTTAAATAAGCTATATCCCTTGCCATTGTCTCTACGTTACAGGAGATGTAAACTATCTTCTTCGGGGCAAGCTTGCAAACGGAGCTAAGGAAAGGAATGTCGCTGCCGGCACGGGGAGGGTCCATAAACAGAAGGTCACACTTCTCGCCTTTTTCAGCCATCTCTGTCATAAACTCGCCTGCATCAGCGGTAACGAATTTTATGTTCTCGATATTATTAAGCTTTGCATTAAATTTGGCATCCTTAACAGCGTCGGGGTTAAGCTCAACGCCTAAAATGTTGGCGCCGCTTTTTGAAGCCGCAATACCTATGGTACCAATGCCGCAGTAAGCGTCAATTACGGTTTCGTTTCCCTTTAAGCCTGCGTACTCGATTGCTTTGCCGTAAAGCTTTTCCGTCTGTACGGGATTTATCTGGTAGAAGGATTTGGGACTGATTCTGAATTTGTATCCGCATAAAATATCGGTAATGGTACCTTCACCGTATAAGACCTTTTCGTTTTTGCCTAAAAGCATGGAGGTAAATTTATCGTTTAAGTTCATAACGATGGTGGTAATTTCGGGGTGAAGCTTCAAAAGAGCCTCGCAGAAATTATTCTTGGCAGGGAATATAGGTGTACCCACAACCAGAACAACCATTATCTCGTTGGTTGAAAAACCTCTTTTAATAAGCACGTGGCGTAAAAATCCCTTGCCGGTAACCTCGTTATAAGTGGTAAGCTTAAAGTCCTTAACAAGCTTTCTTATGGAAACAATAATCTCGTCGGCTTTTTTATCCTCAGTCATACAGCTGTCTACAGGCACTATGTTGTGGGTGCTTGACTGGTAAATGCCGGAAATTATCCTTTTCTGCCTGTCTGTATGGAAGGCTGCCTGCACCTTGTTTCTGTAATGGTAAGGCTTTTCCATTCCTATAATGGGGTTTACCTTGGCAAACTTGCCTAAGTGCATTGTGGTAAGCTTTTCCTTAAGCTTAAGCTGTTCTTCGTAGCTTAAATTCTGCAGCTGACATCCGCCGCACTTTTTATACACGGGGCATTTTTTATGGTCGGAGGGCTTAGCTTCAGGCTTTTTAATTTCCTCAGCTTTATTTGAAAACTTGCTTTCAGTTTTAGAAATATTCTTTTTGTATGATTTTTCTTTGAAATTTTTCTTGCTGTCAAATTTATTTGTCATTTTGTTCACGCCTTTTAAAAATTCACATACATATTAATAATAACATCTTTATAGCGGATAAACAAGAGAAAATAATGTGCATTTTAAGAAAGAAAACATTATTTTTTAATGCTTGAAAATAAATATGGCGGGTGCTATAATTAGTGATTATAACAACGTGCACTTTTAAAAGGAGGTGAAGCTATGGCTCAATATATTGAAGGACTTTCAGGCGCGGCATCGGTTATTATTTCAATAGCTTTGATGCTGTTCTTAGGGTTCCTTTCCACCAGAATTACAAAAAGGCTCCACCTGCCAAACGTAACGGGTTACATTTTAACGGGCATAATAATCGGACCTTACTGCTGTAATCTGATTCCTACTGACATAGTAAAAGGACTTGACTTCCTTTCGGATATTGCACTTGCCTTTATAGCCTTCAGTGTAGGTGAATTTTTCAAAATAAGCACTCTTAAGAAAAACGGACCAAGGGTACTTATAATTACAGCGGCAGAAGCTTTAACAGCGTCACTTTTCGTATTTATCCTTACCTATTTTATACTGAATTTAGGCTTAGGCTTCTCAATTATATTTGCGGCGCTGGCTTCAGCTACAACCCCTGCCTCCACCATAATGACTATAAGGCAAACGGGCGCAAAAGGCGACTTTGTTGATACCCTATTGCAGGTTGTGGCGATCGATAACGTGCTGAGTCTTATAGCTTACAGCGTGGCGGTTTCCGTGGCTTTCACCACAATTTCAAGCGCGGCGGTTTTAAGCTTTAAGGATATTTTAGAACCTATAATAACCAACGTTTTTGCATTGGCTTTAGGCGCAGGCTTTGCTTTCTTAATGAAATTATCGATGCCTAAAAAACGTTCCACGGATAACAGACTTATTATTTCCGTAAGTATGCTTTTTGCTTTCTGCGGAATTTGCGCGCTTCTGGATGTTTCACCCCTTTTAGGCTGCCTTATGATGGGTACCGTTTATATAAATATAACCGAGGATGATAAGCTTTTTAAACAGCTTAATTACTTCAGTCCGCCTATACTTCTTTTGTTCTTTGTTCGAAGCGGACTTAACTTCAACCTTGGGGCTATGTTTGATTTCTCGGCGTCAAGCACGGGAATGCCGTTACTTGTAGTTGGTATATGTTATTTCGCCGTCAGAATAATCGGTAAATATGCAGGCGCTTTTTTAGGATGTGCAGTTACCCGAAAGGACAAAAAGGTAAGAAATCACTTAGGTCTTGCACTTATCCCTCAGGCAAGTGTGGCAATAGGCCTTGCCTCTCTGGCAGCAAGAACCATTGGCGGTAAAATGGGCAGTGACCTTGAAACAATTATTCTTGCCGCAAGCATACTGTGTGAGATAGTGGGCCCTGCTGCTGCAGCTCTTTCCCTTAAGCTTTCAGGTTCTTATTCCGATAAGCTGGAGGAGATAACGGAAATTGAGGAAACAGGACCCGACGGTGAGAAGCTCAGCGATGCTGAGATTTTAGTAAGAAGGATTCAGGCTATACAAAAGGAAATTCCCCCTCATTCACTATATGAGGAGGAAGAAGACGCCTTTAACGAGGCTGCCGAAGAACTGTATTTAAGCCCGAATCAGCGAATTTCCAATTTCAGAAACCGCAGATAAGGAAAAGGAGTGTGTATTATGGATATAAAAGACCCGATTGCTTTATTTTTAGGAGCTTGGTCAACTGAGCTTAACGTTTATTCTGTACTGCTGCGTACTTTGGTGGCAGTTATATTTTCAGCTATTCTTGGCTGTGAGCGAGCTACAAAGCGTCACGCAGCAGGACTTCGAACCTTTATGCTTGTGTCCCTTGCTACAAGTATGGCGGTTATGCTGGATACGTTTATATGTGAGGGAAACAGCTGGAATATACCCATTATTTCAGCCGCTACCATGATAGGCATTGCAATAATCAGCAGCAATACTTTGATATTCAGCTCAAAAAATCAGATAAAGGGCTTAACCACCTCTGTAGGTCTTTGGGCAAGCGGAATTATAGGTATAGCTTTAGGTGCAGGTTTTTACACAGCTGCAGTAATTGCTTATTTTGCTCTGATAGTTTGCCTTTCATTTTTCCCGAAGCTTGAATTTTACCTTAAGAACCGTTCAAACCACTTTGAAATTCACCTTGAGCTTAAGAACAAAACAAACCTTCAGGACTTTGTTACCACAATAAGAAAGCTTAACCTGAAAATAGACGATATTGAAGCCAACCCCGCCTATATCAATTCAGGCCTGAGTGTTTTTACTGTAGCACTTACAATAAGAAGTGAGGAGCTTAAAAAATATAAGACACACAAGGAGATAATTGAAGCTTTAAGTACCCTGGATTACGTTTACCATATTGAAGAACTTAACTGATATATTAAGCTTGCAGAAATCTGCAGGCTTAATTTTTTGTGCAACAATTTTAAAGCTTTTGTTAATATCGCTTGCCTGCGCTTGAAAATTTTTGGAAAATTTAATATAATATAAGGTGTAATGTTGAGCAAACAACAAAAATCGACTGTTAATTATTTTAATTAAGGAAAGGTGCCGTAAGGCAAGGTATGGAATATGACAAATATAGTTTATGAGAATAAGATAGTAGCAGATTCTTCTGCTGACACTTTTATATTAAAGGACCTTCCTTTTGCGGCGGCTCCTATGAAAATTGTTACCGATAAAAAGGAATACGTGGATAATGCTTACCTTGATACTGAGGCTATGGTAAACGAGCTTTTAAAGTATAACGGTAAATCTTCCTCTGCCTGCCCGGGTATAGGCGACTACTTAAAGGCTTTCGAAGGTGGTAAAAACATATACTGCGTTACCATAACAAGCGGTCTTTCAGGCAGCTACAATGCCGCTATGGTGGCTAAAAGGGATTATGAGTTTAATAATCCCGGCAGAAAGGTTCACGTTATTGACTCCCTTTCAGCAGGACCTGAGTTAAAGCTTATTATTGAAAAGCTTATAGAGCTTATAAAGGAAGGCAAGACTTTCGAAATTATCGCAAAGGAAATTGAGGAATATAAAAAGCACACAGGGCTTGTTTTTATGCTGGAATCTATGAAAAACTTTGCCAACAATGGCAGAGTCAGCCCTCTTGTAGCTAAGGCGGTGGGACTTTTAGGCATAAGAATAGTTGGTAAAGCCAGCGACAAAGGTACTTTAGAGCCCCTTGACAAGTGCCGCGGCGAGCAGAAAGGCTTGCAGGCAATTGTGGAGAGAATGAAAAGCTTGGGCCACGTTGGCGGCAAGGTGAAAATCAGCCACTGTTTTAACGAAAAGGCTGCTTTGGAATTAAAGAAAATGATTGAAAATACCTTTAATTCCATAGTTGAAATAAGCAAAACAAGAGGTCTTTGCAGCTTCTACGCAGAAAAGGGCGGACTTTTGGTAGGCTTTGAAAAGCTGGGCGCAAACGCATAAAATAAAGCAGGATGTAAAAATCCTGCTTTACTTTTTTGAAAGTTAAATTTTATCAAGGTCTACGGTGAAAAGCACGGCGCCGCGCTTTATAAAGGTTTCGAAGTTTTTGGTAGCTATAATATAAAGCTTGTTACCGCTTTCGGTTGCGGCAGGGTAGTGGCAGGCTGTAACAAAAGGCAGGCGCTCGCTTTCCCTGTCAAATAAGGTAAGCTCCTTATTAAATACCATTTTGTTTTTCTCGGAGAAATAAACTGTAAGCTTGCTTCTGTCAAGATTATCGGTATTGCAGATAATATAATTTCTGCCGTCCTTAAGGGTGCCTGCGTATATTTTTGTGCTTACAAAGGGTATGTCAATTGCTGTTTCCTTGCTCCAGCTTTCGCCGAAATCCTTTGAAATATAAAGGAGAGGCACGTGGCGCATATCGTTACGGCAGAACATATAAAGTATTTTTCCGTGTTCAATAACAGTTATTTCAGGGTGAATAAGCTTGCTTTCGTCCACTAAGTCGCCGTTTTCCGCTATTTTAACAAGTCGCCAATTGCTGTCTATCTTGCCGTCGTCAGAAATTAAAACTGCGGGAGTATTGGGGAAGGAGTCCATTTCGGCTATTCTTCCCGGCAGCATAAGCTTGCCGTTTGAAAGACTTACTGTGTTTGTATTGAGCTTGAAGGGAATAGGTCTTGACCAAAGGAATTTGAATTTGTCACTTTCCTCATCAAGAACGTATAAATCGAGGGCGTGGATGTGGTCGGGCGCCACCATTTCGTTAAGTAAAATATATAGCTTGCCGTCACAAATTCCGTAAACAGGCGGGCAAAAAAGAATATTGTCGCTGCCTTCTTCAGGCTTGGCAATTATCTCTTTCTCCGTCCAGGTTTTACCGCCGTCGTAGGAGCGTTTGCCCACAATAGGTGTGTAACCCATAAGCTCGTTTTCGGGACATTCGTACCAGGCGGCATATAGGACGTTTTTAAATTCAATTATTGCAGTTTCGTGGAGGAATTTAAATTCAGCATCAGGGTCGTTTACGGAGGAAACGTCAAATACTTTATCGCTGAGCTTTTCAATATCCTCACTTAAAAAGCTTTTAAAATCCATTTTGCTTGCAAGGAGCATATCGTTAAGCTCATAGAAGCTGTGGATTTTCATATCCTTAATTTTCTGCTTGAAGGCTGTAGGGGAAAGACCTGTAAATCTTGTGAAAACCTCGGCAAAATAGCTTATGTTGTTAAAACCGCAGTTTGAGGCTATGTCGGCTATTTTTGCATCGGAAAGGGAAAGCTTCTTTATAGCCTTTTCAATGCGCTTCATATTTTTATAGGTATTAATGGACATCCCCGTCTGCTGTTTGAAAATGTGACAAAGGTAGTAGTAGCTTACGTGAATGCTTTCCGCTATATCCTCAATGCCTAAGTTTTCGGTAAGGTGGTTTTCGGTAAAGCGTTTTACCTTTTCCACCAGCTCCTTTTCCTGTTTTTCGGAATTTTCGGAGCCCTTTTTAACAATATTGATAATTTTTACAAGGGTGTTTATATCGCTGTAATCTGAATCTATAAAGTCCTTTATGGGGTTATCAATTTTACCGGGGTCCTCGTTACAGCGGGCAATGGGTGAAAACTCAAAGAAATTGAAAATCTCGGCAATAATAGCTTCCTTTTCAATAGTTTTCATAAATATATTTGCAAGTTCTTCAGCAGGAGTATTTTTAGTGTAGCTTGTATCCATTTTCCGCACCTTCAATTCCATTCTATTAATCAAAGTTTAATATAAAAAGAATTTTAAAGCAATAACAAAATTGCTCAGTTAAAAGAAAACGGGAGTTAAATTCTCCCGTTTCTCTTTTATGAAAATGACTTTTATTTAAATATTTTAATAAGCCTCATAACCTGCTCGGCTGTGTTTTTTGCGTTCTCATAGGCATTATTTACGTCAAGAGCTTCATCAAGGGTAACCACATTTCTAAGTATGGGGAAAAAGGCGTCAATTCCCTTTTCATTACAGAGAGCGGCATCCTCACTTACACAGCCTGAGAAAGCAATGCAGGACTTTCCGTGTTTTTTTGCAAGGCTTGCAACTGCACTTGGCGCTTTACCCATAACGGTCTGGCTGTCAAGCCTGCCTTCGCCCGTTATAACAAGGTCGCTGTCCTTTATATCCTCCTCGATTTTAATGCTTTCGGTAACTATCTCCGCACCCTTTTTTAATTCGCCGTTTAAAAAGTATTTGAAAGCAAAGCCTAAGCCTCCTGCGGCACCTGTGCCCGGGTAATCCTTGTCGGCATCAGAGTTAAATCCTTTTGTTACATCTGCAAAATGAGAGATGTAGGAATCCATTAATGGAATATTTTCCTTTGTGGCACCTTTCTGAGGTCCGTAAATATTACTGCAGCCAAGCTCGCCGCATAAGGGGTTTTTAACGTCGCAGGCAATTTTAAAGCTGCAGTCCTTAAGCTCAGGAATTACATTTTTGCTTTCAATTCTGTAAGCGTCCTTTAAACCTATGGCACCAAGGGGAATTTTATTACCCTCTTTATCAAGTATATCAAAGCCTAAAGCCATAAGCATACCGCTGCCGCAATCGTTGGTGGCGCTGCCTCCTATGCCTATTATGAAGTTTCTTGCACCCTTTTTTATAGCGTCCTTTATCATCTCGCCTACGCCGTAGGTGGTGGCTTTTAAAATATCGCGTTCACTTTCATTTACAAGGGTAATGCCGGAGGCAGATGCCATCTCCATTATGGCAAGCCTTTCATTTTTTATTATTCCGTAAGCTGCATCAATCTTTCGCATAAGTGGGTCGTGAACCTCTGTGTTTATAAGCTCTCCGCCCATACCGAGGGTCAAAGCCTCACTTGTGCCTTCACCGCCATCAGCTAATGGGAATACCTTAACCTCAGCATTTTCGTATACTTTAAGTATGCCTTCCTTTACAGCGCTTCCTGCCTCAAGGGAACTGAGGCTGCCTTTAAAAGAATCAATAGCTACAGTAACTTTCATATTACCACCAAAATCAAAATTTTTATAGTTCTATTATAAAAACATTTTCAAACTAAGTAAAGCCTTGTTGCAAAATTTATAGCTTTGGGGTACAATAATATTTAAAAGGAGGGGATGCTGTGGCAAATGATAAAATATTTGATATGAGCTTTAAAAAGGTCTACCTGCTGCTTATAAATAAAGCAGAAAGAAAGGGCAGAACTAAAAACGAAGTGCTGGAAGTAAGCTGCTGGCTTACAGGCTACAGTTATGAAGATATAGCAAAATGCCTTGAAAGTGAAATAAGTTACGGGGATTTTTTCAGGAATGCACCCTCTTTAAATGAAAACCGCCGCCTTATAAAGGGTTCGGTCTGTGGAGTTAAACTTGAAAGTATTGACGACCCATTAATGCTTGAAATCCGTTACCTTGATAAGCTTGTGGATGAACTGAGTAAAGGCAAGGCTATGGAGAAAATTTTAAGAAAATGAAAAAGCTGATTATTTTTATTTTATTAATAATATTACTTTTAGTTTCCTGCGGGAAAAGTGAAGGAGAAATTAAAATGGAGAAAAATATTTACGGATATACCGAAATCACTCAGGATATGGCTAAGGAAATTATGGACACGGAAAATGTGCTTATAGTGGACGTAAGGGAAGCGGAAGAATACGCCGAAAGCCATATAAAGGGCGCTGTGCTTTTACCTTTAAGTGTTTTAAAGAGCAATAAAGCTGAGGAAGAAGCAATTAAAGTTATTAAGGAAAAGGATATAAAAACTCTTGTTTACTGCAGAAGCGGCAGAAGAAGTAAAGAGGCTTCCAAAATTTTAGCAGAGCTTGGCTACGAAAATATCTATGAATTCGGCGGGATTTTAACCTGGCAGTACGAAACGGAAAAATAATAATTTAATATAAATTAAGGAGCAAAATTATGAAAAAACTTACCTGCGACCTCTGCGGCGGTACTTTGGAAATCAACAAGGGCGGCAAGGGCGCTACCTGCATTGAGTGCGGACTTACCTATTCGATGGAACACCTCCGTGAAAAATTAGGCATTGGTACAAGCGAAAATAAAGCTGAGGAGAAAAAAGAGGAAAAATATGTCCCCGTTGATGAAATCGAGATAGAGCTTCCCGATGAAAACAAAGAGGAGGAAGTTATTTATAGCGGCAGCTGGGAAGCATCCGAAGAGGATATTACCTACGAGGGTGAATGGGAAATTGAAAGCGATGAAGGCGAAATTGTAAGCGGCAGTTGGGAGCCTTATGAAGAAACGAATATTAACGGTACCCTTATTACTGAGGCGGATGTTTCAAAGGTACCTGCAGGACCATTCAGATTCGCAGTAAGCAAAATTAAGGGCAATACTCTTACGGGAAAAGTTATTGATGGATATGCACAGCTTGACAGCAACGTGTTTATCGGCAGTGCTTTCGGGCCTTTCTGCAAAATTACCTATATCGACAGAACGGATGACAACACTATTCTTGGTGCTTTTAGTGAGTGCGTTTGTAAGGGTATGAATGCGACTATAACGGTTAATGCAAATAAAAGAGACCTTAAAGCTGCCAATATGCTTTTTGGCAAAGGCGTAACTGATGGTTACTTCCCTGCGGATATTTACCACTATTGGGGCGAGCCAAAGGATTATTTTGCCGGTTTACTTTTACAGAATTTCAGTGATTATGATATTTATAAGGACTGCATTTTAACCGATGAAAATATTAAAGCGGACTTTGCTTTATGGAAGGATGGCGAAATAAAGCTTGCCATATTCCTTTTCGGTACCGGTGATTTGTCTGAAAGAAAGGTAAGTAATATTCTTAGTGCTGTAAAGGAAAAGGGTATACCCGCCATCAGGTTTATTCCCAATTTCCGTAACAGCGAAACCTACGTAAAAAGCAGAGTAAAAGCAGCACTTAAGTAATAAAACTAAATTACATAGCTAAAAACAGAGAGAAACGCTTTGCGCCTGCGAAGGGCACAGCACAGGCTTTATAAGCTTTGCAGGCAGCTGCCTGTGTACGGCCCGGTAGAATGCTGAAATGTTAAGCATGCTTTAATGCACTTTCTCTCTGTTTTAATATTAAGAAGGGAGGGGTTATATGTTAAGTCAGCTTTTGCTTGAAAATGTTTGGCAGGAATTTTTGGAATATAAAATAAACAGCGGTCACTTAAGTAAAAGGGACGAAAAAATCCTTAAGGTTTTTATAGAAAATAAAGAGTACCTCCCTATCGTAAACAAAATGCTTTCGGGTGAAAATTTTCCCATACCTAAAAAGAAGTATATAAGCAAGCTGGGTTCTGAGAAAAAAAGAGTGGTTTACACCTTTCCCGAGGGCGAAAACTTCGTTTTGAAGCTTTTAACCTACCTTTTGCAGGAAAAATACGACTATATTTTCCCCGAAAACCTTTACTCCTTCAGAAGGAAAAGATCTGTCCGCGATGCTGTGAAAAAGCTTACTTCTTATAAAAATATAAGAAATATGTACTCCTACAAGGTGGATATAAGCGATTATTTCAATTCCGTACCCGTGGACAAAATAACGCCTCTGCTTTTAAGCACACTTAAAGAGGACGGGGAGGCGGCTGAGTTTATTATTTCTCTTTTAAATAACACCTTGGTTTACGACAGAGAGAAGCTTATAAACGAGGAAAATAAAAAGGGCATAATGGCAGGCGTACCTGTTTCAACCTTTATTGCCAATTTATACCTTGCGGATATGGATAAGTATTTTGAAAAAAAGGGCGTTCTGTATGCAAGGTATTCCGACGATATTATCGTTTTTTCCGAAGATGAAGCTGAAATTTTAAAAGCATCCGAGGAAATTAAAAGCTATTTAATAAGCAAAGGTCTTTGCGTTAACCCTAAAAAAGAGGAGTTTACGAAGCCTATGGAGCCCTGGGTATACTTAGGCTTTTGCTATAATAACGGTAAGGTGGACGTTTCGCCTGTGTCAGTTAAAAAACTGAAGGATAAAATGCGCAGGAAGGCGCGAGCCTTAAAGCGCTGGCAGGCAAGAAAGAAGCTAACAAACGAAAAAGCCGCCAAAGCCTTTGTAAAAGCCTTCAACAGAAAGCTTTACGAAAACACAGAGGATAAGGAGCTTACCTGGGCAAGGTGGTACTTCCCCATTATAAATACCGACGAATCCTTAAAATTAATAGACGAATATTGCCAGTATAATATAAGGTTTTTAGCAACAGGCAGGCACACCAAAAAAATGTACGACTTCCGCTACGAGGATATAAAAAAGCTGGGGTACAGAAGCCTTGTTCACGAATACTATAAAATTGAAGAGGAAAAATAAAAGAGAGACAATTTTTATAATTGCCTCTCTGTTTTTTATCTCTTGCAGCTGTAGAAGCCGATGCCCTGGTATTCCCAGCCTGCGGCTATAAGTATGTCACGCTCTTCGGTGCTGCCTGTAAAGTGGTAAGCACCTCTTGATGCGTTGGGGTTATGTAAGCGGTACTGTGGAATTTCGTCCTCGTCAGCGCTGTTGAAGGCAACGCCCTCGTCATTCCAGCCTTCCTCAATAAGCTTTGCTTTCTCCTCTAAGTCCATTGTGTAAAGGTGTTCGCCTGTAATAGGCTCGTAAAGTCTGTAGACAGGCTTGCCTGCAGCAGGGAAGTTAAAGCCTACACCCTCGTAGCTCCAGCCTGCTGAAATAAGGAAGTCGCGTTCCTCGGTGCTGCCTGTGTAGAAGTGCTCGCCGCCGTTTTTGTCGTACATTCTGTACATGGGAACTGACTTGACGGGTGCCACTCTTACGTAGTCACACACGTTGCAGGTTGCGTCCGCATTGTTGCTGTAAGTGTGAATACCCGTTGCAGGAATGATATCTTCCTTGTATTCATCTTTACAATGCTTGCAGACGTAAAGTGTATAGCCTTCGGAAATACAGTCAGGAGCCTTTACGGAGGACTCATACTCGTGGCCGGAGGAAACTGTGATATATATTTCGTCGCTGTCAGTATATGCGTGGCTGTTGCCGTCGCTTGCTTCAAAATTTTCGTTGTAAGCTGTTAATATCACCTTATATTTGCCTGAAGTGAAGGGTATAACCACACCGCTTTCGGCATTTATTACGTAATCTGTCTCCATATAGTTGCCGTTAGCCTGCTCTTCATAAATTGTAAGGGCGTAGTAGGAAACGTTTGAAGCCTTTTCCCAGCTGAAGCTTACGTCTATTTCACCGCTGCAATCCTCCTGATATTCGGCAGCTAAAACGGGTTTTTCGGGTCTGCAAAGAGTACAGGTGCTTATATGGTTTGTTTCGTCGGTAAATTCATTTATAAGGCCGCACTGTGAGCATTCATAGTAGGAGTAATGGGGGTGAGCCTCGCCTGCGTATTTGAAGCTGCCCTTGTCGCAATCGTGCTCAATGTCGCTTATAACCTTGAAGGGGTTTACGTGGATAAGGAACTTTGTTGTGTCGCTGTTAAGGCTGGCACCGTCAGAGGTGTAGTACCTTTCAGCGGTTACGTAAATCTCGTAATCGTAATTGCCTACAAGTAAATCGTTAAAAATTATGGTGCTGTCAATATAACTGCTCTTTAAATTATAGGAGTTATTTATAACGTTTGCGCTGCTGCTTAAGTTAACCGTGCCGTTGGAGGTTACCTGAACTTCTATTTTGGTAAGCTTATTATATACAGCCTTCAAAACACCGCCAAGGTTAAAGGGATTGCCTACCGTTACTTCCTTGGGCTCGGCAATATTTGTGGCAGTAATGTCGGAGTCAAGGAGCTTGTTAAGGCCTGTATCACCACCGTATATATAGCCTACTGCACCGTCTATGCTTACCTTGTACCAGTATTCGCCATTGGTGTTAAGGCATAAAGCCGTGGCTGTTAAAGTTTCGCCTGCGGTTGTTGTGTGGATGTTTAAGGAATCGCTTGTTACTTCGCTTGTGCAGGGGAAGGAGTAAACCTTTGCAGGCGCCTTGGTTACAATTTCAGCATAGGAGGGGTAGGTGCTTTCAATGAAATCTCTTGCATTAGCCGCACTGCTGTAACCGCATTTGTCACAGTTATCGCCTTCCAAAGGTACTGCACAGCTGTGGGTGTACTCAGCCTGGTCCCTTGTGTTACTGCGGTAAATGTAGTAGCCGCGGTTTATAAACTTATTCATAAACTTGGTAAGGGTGTATTCGCCGCCCTCACCGTATCTTACGGAATAACAGCAGTAATTATTATCGTAGCCTACGTTGGATTCTGAAATCTCAATGCTTGTTACCTTGCCGTTTGAGTCCCTTGTAACGTCCGTGATAAGGGTAACGTGGGCGGAGGCATTACAAAGGCAGTCGCCTATTTCGGCATCCTCGTAGGAATCTGTGCTTATTAAGGTTGCGTAGCTTCTTATACCGCTGGCAGTTGTTCTTACGGGTAAATCCCACGCCCAGGAAACGAAACCGCTGCAGTCAACGGAATAGTAAGGTGCAATTTCGCTGTAGTTAGCGCTTGAAGTATAAATAAGGCTTGTTTCATCGTTGACGGCGGCTAAGAATTTATCAAGGGAAGCTTCCCAGGGTACATAGTCACCGCGGCAGCCGTTGGCATTTGTAGGCTGACCGTAAGGCAGACCCTTGTAGGTTACGCCTGCCTCGTAGGTGTATTCGTAGCCCCAACCCGTGATATTTTTCTTTGGGGTCCACTCAATTTCAGTCATCTGCCTTGCTCTTTTAACAATGTTTTCTACACCCTCGGAAACGTTCTGAGCCTCGGCTGTATCAGCTTCTGCCTCAAAAGAAGTGAAGGGCACAGCGGAAAATAATATGGTAAATATAAGTATAAGTGACAGTAAACGCTTTTTCATTTAT
>JAGBID010000178.1 GCA_017935165.1 Clostridia bacterium | reverse complement strand
TTCCCCTTCGGCGACAACGTTGAAAGAGCAAGAAAGAGCGGCGTTGAGTACATTGTTCAGCCCGGTGGTTCCATCCGTGATGACAATGTTATTGAAACTTGCAACAAATACGATATTGCAATGGCATTCACAGGCATCCGCCTTTTCCACCACTAATACAAATGCTTTAACGAAAGGAATTTTATTATGAAAATTCTTGTTATAGGCAGCGGCGGCAGAGAACACGCCATAGTAAAGAAGCTTCTTGAAAGTCCTAAGGCTGAGAAAGTTTACTGTGCACCCGGTAACGGCGGTATTGCTTTAGATGCCGAGTGTGTAAATATCTCCGCTATGGATATTGAAAAGGTAGTAGCATTTTCTAAGGAAAACGCTATCGATTTAGTTTTCGTAGCTCCTGACGATCCTCTTGCAGCAGGTATGGTTGATGCTCTTGAAAAGGAAGGCATTATGGCTTTCGGTCCCAGAGCAAACGCAGCTATTATTGAAGCAAGTAAGGTCTTCTCCAAGAATCTTATGAAGAAATACGGTATTCCCACAGCGGGATACGAGGTTTTCTCCGATTCCAAAGAAGCTATTGAATTTATCAAGAATAACGATACTTACCCCGTTGTTGTTAAGGCGGACGGTCTTGCTCTTGGTAAGGGTGTTATAATTGCTGAGGATTTCGAAATGGCAAAGGATGCCGTTAACTCCATTATGGAGGATAAGATCTTCGGTGCATCCGGCAGCAACATAGTTATCGAAGAATTCTTAACAGGTCCCGAGGTTTCCGTTTTAGCATTTACTGACGGTAAAGCTATGGTTCCCATGGTTTCTTCCAAGGACCATAAGCGCGCACTTGACGGTAACAAGGGTCTTAACACAGGCGGTATGGGTACAATAAGTCCCAATCCTTTCTATACTGACGAAATCGCTAAGGAATGTATGGAAACAATTTTCCTTCCTACAATGGAAGCAATGAACAAAGAGGGCAGAACCTTCAAGGGCTGCTTGTACTTTGGCCTTATGCTTACTCCTAAGGGTCCTAAGGTAATTGAGTATAACTCCCGTTTCGGCGATCCTGAAACTCAGGTTGTTCTTCCCAGACTTAAAACAGATTTCGTGGACGTTATCACAGCTGTTTGCAACGAAACTCTTTCTGATTTAGAAGTTGAGTGGTACGGCGGCGCATGTGCCTGCGTTGTTATGGCAAGCGGCGGTTACCCCGGTTCTTACAAGAAGGGTATTGAAATTACAGGACTTAACGAAAAAGGTAACGTAGAGGGTGCGGTTGTTTACCATGCAGGTACAGCTTTAAAGGATAATAAGCTTTTAACAAACGGCGGCCGTGTACTTGGTGTAACAGCTAAGGCAGAAACACTCAGTGAGGCTTTGGAAAAGGCTTATGCCGCAGTTAAAAAGATTCATTTTGACGGCGTTCACTACAGAACCGATATAGGTAAATAATTGTAAGTTAAAGAGCGCAGGAATTTTATTTCTGCGTTCTTTTTAGTAGTCTTTGATTAAAGGGTGATTATATGAATATTCTCCATATGAAATATGCTGTGGAGGTTGCAAAGGCAGGCTCACTGAATAAAGCAAGCGAGAAGCTTTTTGTGGCACTTCCCAATATAAGCCGCAGTATTAAGGAGCTGGAAAATGACCTGGGCATTACAATATTTGAAAGAAGTGCCAGGGGCGTTTCCCTTACGCCTGAAGGCGGAGAATTCATAAGCTATGCAAAGGATATTTTAAAGCAGATAGACCACGTGGAAAATTTATATAAGGGCAGTGGTACAAATAAGCAGAAATTTTCAATATCCGTGCCCAGGGCAAGCTATATAGCCGAAGCTTTTGTTGCCTTTTCCAAAGAGCTCAGCGCTGACCCTGCGGAGATATTCTATAAGGAAACTAACTCCGAAAGAACCATTAATAATATACTGAACCGTGACTATAATTTAGGTATAATAAGGTATGCGGAAAACTACGAAAAATTTTTCACGGCTATGCTGGAGGAAAAGGGTTTAAGCTTCGAAATACTGACAGAATTCAGCTACACCCTTATTATGAGTAAGGAAAACAAGCTCAGCAAAATGGATGAGGTGCATTTTGACGATTTGGAAGGTCTTATTGAAATAGCTCACGCAGACCCTTACGTTCCGTCGCTTCCTCTTGCAAAGGTTATTAAAGAGGAGCTTCCCGATAATATTGAGCGAAGGATATTTATCTTTGAAAGAGCAAGCCAGTTTGACCTTCTTTCCAGAAACAGCGAAACCTTTATGTGGGTGTCACCAACTCCTGAAGCTGTGCTTGATACTTACGGTCTTGTTCAGAAGAAATGTGTGGACAATAAAAAAATATATAAGGACGTGCTTATATATAAAAACGGTTACCGCCTTTCAAGCCTGGACAAAAAATTTATCGCTGCTCTTACCGACTCAATTAATAAGCATATTTAATAAATACAAGAACGGGGCGCGCTCACTCGGTGAGTGCACCCTGTTTTATTTTAGCCTTATCATTTTTGATAAGACTTCCTTAACTTTTTAATAATTCACAAGCTTTTAAAACTATGTTAAAATCTTAACAAAGCTGAGGCGGTAAACCTTGGCTTTTAACACGAGTATAAATGGTATTGAAATATTTATAGCTTAAGGAGGGCTTTCGCTAAGCGAAGGTTAGGTAAAATGGAAAATAAAGCTTATGAAATTATAGACAATGTGGAAAAGCTCTTTGATGCCATAAAGCGTACAAGAGAAGCACAGAAAAAGTTTGCAGAGTACACTCAGGAGCAGGTAGATAAAATATTCCTGGCTGCTGCTGTTGCCGCTAACAGAGAACGAATTTCTCTTGCTAAAATGGCTGTAGCTGAGACAGGTATGGGTGTAGTTGAGGATAAGGTTATTAAAAATAACTACGCAGCAGAATATATTTACAATGCTTACAAGAACACAAAGACCTGCGGTATTATAGAAGAGGATAAGGCTTTCGGAATAAAGAAGGTAGCTGAGCCCATAGGTGTAATTGCGGCGGTTATTCCTACAACAAACCCCACTTCCACAGCAATATTCAAGTGCCTTTTAGCTTTAAAAACAAGAAATGCTATCATCATTTCTCCCCATCCCAGAGCTAAAAATTCCACTATAGCGGCAGCAAAGCTTATACTTGAAGCAGCAGTTAAAGCAGGAGCACCCGAAGGTATTATAGACTGGATTGATGTACCCTCCCTGGAAATGACAAATACTGTTATGAAGGAGTCAGATATAATTCTTGCCACAGGCGGTCCCGGTATGGTTAGGGCGGCATACTCCAGCGGTAAGCCTGCTCTCGGTGTAGGCGCAGGTAACACCCCTGCAATTATAGATGACACAGCAGATATTTTACTGGCTGTTAACTCCATTATCCACAGTAAGACCTTTGATAACGGTATGATATGTGCTTCCGAGCAGTCTGTTATTGTAATGAAAGAAGTTTACGATGCTGTTAAAAAGGAGTTTGCAAGCCGCGGCTGTTATTTCTTAAATGACGAAGAAACTGAAAAGGTAAGAAAAACTATTATCATTAACGGCGCCTTAAATGCTAAAATAGTAGGTCAGAAGGCAAGTAAAATAGCTGAACTTGCAGGTGTAGACGTGCCTTCAGGTACAAAGATACTTATAGGTGAGGTGGAAAGCGTTGAGCTTAACGAAGAATTCGCTCACGAAAAGCTTAGCCCCGTACTTGCTATGTATAAGGCGGAAAACTTTGAGGACGCCCTTAAGAAGGCAGAGCAGCTTGTAGCTGACGGCGGCTTTGGTCATACATCCTCCATTTATTTAAATGCCGTAACAGAAACAGCGAAGATAAATACCTTTGCCGAAAGAATGAAAACCTGCCGTATTCTTGTAAATA
>JAGBID010000177.1 GCA_017935165.1 Clostridia bacterium | reverse complement strand
CTTTCCAATGCTAATGAGATCCTTGAGAAGGTAAGAGCAGGCGAAGCTGATTACCAGATGATCGAAATCATGTGCTGCCCCGGCGGTTGTATCAATGGTGGCGGTCAGCCCATCCAGAGTGCAACTGTTAAGGCTTATAACGACGTTAAGGCTCTCCGTGCCGGTGCTCTTTACAGCCAGGACGAGGCAATGCCCTTAAGAAAGTCTCATAAGAATCCCACAGTTATCAAGTGCTATCAGGAATTCATCGGTAAGCCCGGCAGCCACAAGGCTCACGAGGTTCTCCATACTTCCTATATTGCTCGTGAAAAATAATTAATCTATAAAATTAGTCCCGAAGCTCTTGCAGTTTCGGGACTTGTTTTGTATAATATAGTAAAATGTTATAGTTGTGCCTTCCTTGTAGGAATGGCGGCTGACCAAAGGTTGGCAGATGAGGAATGTTATGGGAATTGTTTCAAAATGTTCCGTAAAGTTTTCCTGATACTATAATAAATAATTAAAAGGAATGGTGAAAATTATGTCTTTTGACAGAATGATTGAAAAAATCGTTGAACTTCAGAATCCCACTGTTGCAGGTCTTGACCCCAAGCTTGCATTTATCCCCGAGTATATAAAGAACGAAGCTTTTGCCAAGTACGGCAAAACATTAGACGGCGCTGCTGCTGCAATCCTTGAATACAATAAAGGTCTTATCGATGCTCTTTACGATATCGTACCCGCTATCAAGCCTCAGGCTGCTTATTATGAGATGTACGGCTGGCAGGGTGTTAAGACTTTAGCAGAGACAATTGCTTATGCACAGGAAAAAGGTATGTTTGTTATGACAGACGGTAAGCGTAACGACATCGGTGCTACAATGGAAGCTTATGCTACAGCTCACCTTGGCACAACTGACGTTGCAGGCGAGAAAATCGAAGCTTTCGGCGCTGATGCTTTAACAGTTAACGGCTACTTAGGTTCCGACGGTATCAATCCTCTTGTTAAGGTTTGTCAGGAAAAAGATAAGGGCATAATCGTTCTTGTTAAGACAAGTAACCCCTCCTCAGGCGAATTACAGGATATGAAGTTTGAGGATGAGAGAACTGTATACAACGTAATGGGCGAAATGTGTGAAAAGTGGGGCGAGGCACTTCCCGGTAAGTACGGCTACTCAGGTGTTGCAGCTGTTGTTGGTGCTACATATCCTGCTATGCTTACTGAGCTTCGTGCAAAGCTTACTAAAACATTCTTCCTTGTACCCGGTTATGGCGCTCAGGGCGGCGGTGCAGCTGACGTTGCAGGTGCCTTTGACGAAAACGGCCTTGGTGCTATCATTAACTCCTCACGTGCTATTATGACAGCTTGGCAGAAGGATGCCTGGAAGGCTGAGCACGACGAAAAGGACTACGCTTTAGCAGCAAGAGCTGAGGCTATCAGAATGCGTGACGAAATCGCTGCATACCTTCCCAAAAAGAACGGCAAGGCATTTAACTTATAATTTGAGGATAAGAAAATGAAAAAATACGACGTTAAAAACTGCAAGATTCTTTCAGCTAAGCAGATTACTGAGGATATCTTCGATTTTATAGTTTACTGCCCCGATTTTGCACCTATTGCAAAGCCCGGTCAGTTTGCTCACATTTACGTGCCCGGTAAAACTCTTCGCCGTCCTATCTCTATCTGTGAAATTGATAAGGAAAATAACACACTTCGTTTTGTATTCCAGATAAGAGGCGACGGTACAAGAATTTTAAGTGAATTCAAAGAGGGTATGGAGCTTGATATCTTAGCACCTCTCGGTAACGGTTTCGGCTTAAAGGATAAAGAGAAAAAAGCTTTATTCGTTGGCGGCGGTATCGGTGTACCTCCCCTTTTAGGTGCTGCAAAGCATTACGGCGAGAATGCTACTGTATGTGTTGGCTTCAGAAATAAGGGCGCTGTAATTTTGGAAGAGGATTTCAAAAATGCAGGTTGCAGCATTAAAATAGCTACTGACGATGGCTCCTACGGTTACCACGGCTTGGTTACAAAGCTTTTCGAAGAGGAAAAGCCTGAAATTATCTACGCTTGCGGTCCTACCCCTATGCTTAAGGCTGTAGCAGCTTTTGCTGAGAAGAACGGCATCGAGTGTGAAATCTCCCTTGAAGAGAGAATGGCTTGCGGTATAGGTGCTTGCCTTGGTTGTGCCGTTAAGCTCAGAAACGAAGAAAATGAAGAATATATGGGTCACGTATGTAAGGACGGTCCAGTATTTGATTACAGAAAGGTGGTATACTGATGGCTGATTTAAGAGTTAACGTAGCAGGTGTTGAATTCAGTAATCCCCTTATTGCCGCTTCCGGTACATTCGGTTTCGGCCGTGAGTATAACGAGCTTTATCCCGTTTCCGCTTTAGGCGGTATTTCCTGCAAAGGCATAACACTTAAGGAGCGCCCCGGTAATCCTGCACCCAGAATTGCTGAGTCTCCTGCAGGTATGCTTAACGCTGTTGGTCTTCAGAATCCCGGCGTGGAGCATTTCATCAAGCATGACCTTCCCTGGCTTAAGGAACAGAATACAAAAATTATTGCTAATATCGCAGGCTCCTGCCCCGAGGATTACTTCGAGATGGCAAAGCGCCTTGATTCCACAGATATTGATATGATCGAATTAAACATCTCCTGTCCTAACGTTAAGTCAGGCGGCGTTCAGTTCGGTACAACTACTAAAGGCGTAAGCGAAATTACAAGCGGTGTAAGAAAGAATACTTCCAAGCCCTTAATGGTTAAGCTTTCTCCCAACGTAACTGATATTACCGAAATGGCTTTAGCTGCCGAAGCAAACGGTGCAGACGCTGTTTCCTTAATCAATACCTTAACAGGTATGCGAATCGACATCAACACACGCCGTCCCATTATCCACAACAACACAGGCGGTGTTTCCGGTCCTGCCGTTTTCCCCGTTGCTGTAAGAATGGTATGGCAAGTAGCCAATAAGGTTAAAATTCCCGTTGTAGGTCTTGGCGGTATTGCAACCTGGCAGGATGCTGTTGAAATGCTTTTGGCAGGTGCCACAGCTCTCCAGATAGGTACAGCTCTCTTTACAGACCCCTATGCACCTATAAAGATTACAGAAGGCCTTTCCAACTATATGGACAAGAACGGCATCAAGTCTGTTTCCGAAATTACAGGAGGCATTAAGCCTTGGTAAAAATCTACATAGTCCGCCACTGCCCCACAAGCGGTAATGCTGAAAGAGTATTTCAGGGAGCTATTGATACCCCTCTTTCCGAAAAAGGTGAGGAGTATAAGGAGCTTTTATCCTTAAGGTTTCGAAACATCAAGCTAAAAAGAGTTTATTCAAGCCCTCAGGGCAGAGCACTTTCAACAGCTGAAGGTGTAGCGAAGTATAATAAAGCTCCAATCTTGATTGAAAATGACCTTCGTGAAATTGGTATAGGTGAAGCTGACGGCAAACCCTGGCTTTATATTGCGGAAAATTATAAGGATTTTGCCTCAGCTTGGGATAATGAACCCTGGAACGTTGTTTCACCCGGCGGCGAAACTATGAGGGAAGTTTTCGAAAGAATGAAAAACGCCTTCATAAAAATCGCAAGTGCCAAGGAAAATGATAATGAGACCATCGCAATAGTTTCCCACGGCTGTGCTCTGCATAATTTAATGTGCTACCTTTTACACGGGGATATTGAAAAATTAAAGGAAACGGATTTTTTAAACCATGCTTCCGTAAGCTTGCTTACTTACGATAACGGTGAAATTTCCTTCGAATATTATAACGATAATTCCCACATTGAAGGTTCAAAGCCTGTGAAAAGACCTCTTTTTTACAGCTGATTAAATTGAACTTAAATAAAGAGAAAATCCACTGTTTTGAATGCGGTGGATTTTTTAATATATTAAAGCTTTATTATTTCATAAAATGTTTTTCAGCATGTAAGATACGGTGAAATATTTCGTCTTAATAAATAGAAAGAAAAGGAGGTAATATCTATGAAAAAATATACTACGTTTATTTTGGCGGTGCTTTTAATTCTCACCCTGCTGTCAGGCTGTAACGGAAGAGTTAAGGTTTCCCAAAATAACAGCTCAGCTTCCGAAATAACCTCATCCTCCTCAGAGAATTACAAGCTTACTTACGTGGCTCCACCTAAGTTTCAAAAGCTCGGTGACAGAGAATTTGATGTTTTACAGCTTACCATTTCAGGAAACACTCCTGTTTTTAGGGATGTGGGCGAAGTAAGTAAAGGTAAATTCAGAATGGAGGATATCACCTTAAGGTATTCCTACAGCCGTCCTGAATATTATTATGATGAAGATACAGGGCTTTCCTATTATACGGGCAGATACCAGAGCGATATTCCACAGGGCTTCTGGGAGACTACCAAAAATGAAAATGGCGAAACTATATGCGAGGGCGTGATAGTTTTTGAAAGAGTGCCTTTTGTTTTCTATTATAACGAGGAAGGCGAGCCTTACGTAAAATGCCTTGAAACAAGGTTTCACAGCTACTTTAAAGAAGACAAAAGCTATGTGGATTTTGTTAATTTCGCCATAAACTACGAGCCCGTAAATTACGTAACGGAAGAGGATTTACTCTCAAGATAAAGTAAAACACCTGAAAGAATAGGCTTGACCTTAAATCTTTCAGGTGAATTTTTGTGTAATTTTAAATTAAACTAAATTAAATAACGCCTTTTTTTAGAATGATGTTTGCATATAAAGCGCTTTCGCCTGTAGCAATTACGGCGTAGGCGTTTTTTGCTTCCTCATAAAAAGCGAAACGCTCGATTTCCTCGAAGCAGGCTTCGCCGCGGCTGTCGTTCTTTTTAACTATGTCCTTGTAAATATCCCAGATAGGTGTTTCCACAGTATCACCGGGAGTTACCTGCATAAGCTTGCAGGGCTTTTCTACGTAAGGGTCAAGAGGGAAGAGGCTAAGAATGGCATCCAAAACTTCCGCACCGCCGTGGCCGTCCATACGGATGCAGATATTATTTTTAGCCTTTGCAATACTCTCACTTGGGAAATTGCCGTCACCAATAACCAAAGTGTCGCCGTGACCCATTTCAGAAAGTATTTTTAAAAGCTCGGGGGATATTATTTTCGGAATTCCTTTAAGCATAATCATATTCCTTTCAAAAGAAAAATTACACTTACATTATACTAAATTTTAATTAAAAGTAAAAGCTAATTATTAAATTTTTGTTATTCAAAACATTTTATTGAAAATAACACTGTTTGTGGTATAATATAAACAACTATGTCGCAATTAAGTGAGATTTATATAAAATAATAGGAGTACCTCTGCGAGGGCAGAGGTAAGCTGATAAAATGCAGGATAAAATTAAGAAAACCAAATTTGACTTTGACTGGTTTATGCGCGCCCTTGTGGTTATGATAATTGACGTTATTTCCATAAGCGTTGCATATTTTGCAGCATTGTGGCTCAGGTACGATATGCACTTCGGTGCTATTCCCACCGAGTATATTGACGGCTATATAAAGGTAATGCCGATTATAACAGCCATAAGCGTTGTTGTATTCTTTTTAATGCAGCTTTACCACAGTATATGGGCTTACGTAAGCATTCACGAGATTGCAAGGGTGATTGTCTCTTATGCTGTTCTGACTATTGTAAACTGTGTGTTTATTGCAGTTAATTTCTTTGGTATGCCCAGGTCCTTCTACGTGATAGGTACTGTATTCAGTATGCTGTGTACTATAGGAATCCGCTTTGCTTACAGATTTTTACGCCAGTTTTCCAAGAATCTTTTTGCAAAACGAGGCAGCGTAAAAAACGTTATGATAATCGGTGCAGGTCAGGCAGGCAGAACACTTATAAATGAGATTAAAACCTCCAAGCACCTTACCGACCGTGTGTGCTGTATTATTGACGATAACCCCAGCAAGGGCGGCAGATTCTTAGAGGGTGTTAAGATTGTAGGCAACCGTGAGGATATTCCCGAAGCTGCCAAGAAATACAGAATTGATAAAATTATTTACGCTATTCCTGATTCAAGCGGTCAGACAAGAAAAGAAATACTTCATATCTGCAGTAAAACCGGCTGTGAGGTTCAGGTTGTTCCCGGTATCTACCAGCTTATGAACGGCGAAGTAAGCGTAAGTAAATTAAGAAAAGTAGACATCCAGGACCTTCTGGGCCGTGACCCCATAAACGTAAATATTGATGAAATCCGCGGCTACATCAAGGACAAGGTTGTTATGGTTACAGGTGGCGGCGGCAGTATTGGCAGCGAATTGTGCCGCCAGATTGCAAAAAGCAGTCCCAAGACCCTTATAATATTTGATATTTACGAAAATAACGCCTACGATATCCAGCAGGAGCTTTTAAGAAAGTATCCGGAGCTTGACTTAGTTACCTTAATCGGTTCAGTAAGGAATACAGCAAGGCTTGACTATGTTTTAGGCAAGTATCACCCGGATTTAGTTTTCCACGCAGCTGCCCACAAGCACGTGCCCTTAATGGAGGACAGCCCCAACGAAGCTGTCAAAAATAACGTTTTCGGTACTTACAAAATGGCTATGGCTGCTGTTAAGTACGGGGTTAAGAAATTCGTGCTTATTTCCACCGATAAAGCTGTTAACCCCACAAACATTATGGGTGCCAGCAAGCGCCTTTGCGAGATGGTAGTGCAGATGATGAACCGAAAGAGCAATACGGAGTTTGTTGCTGTACGTTTCGGTAATGTTTTAGGCAGTAACGGAAGCGTTATTCCTCTTTTCAAGAAACAGATAGCAGAGGGCGGTCCCGTTACGGTTACTCATCCTGATATCATCAGGTATTTTATGACTATTCCTGAGGCTGTTTCCCTTGTTCTTCAGGCAGGCTACTACGCCAAGGGCGGCGAGATATTTGTCCTTGATATGGGCGAGCCTATGAAAATTGCAGATATGGCAAGGAACCTTATCCGTCTTTCAGGCTACGAGCCCGACGTAGACATTAAAATTGTTTACACAGGACTTCGCCCCGGTGAGAAGCTTTATGAGGAGCTTTTAATGAAGGAAGAAGGCCTTAAGAAAACTGAAAACAAGATGATTTATATCGGCAAGCCTATTGAAATGGATGATGAAAAATTCGCCGAGCAGCTTAAACGTCTTGAGGAAGCTTACAAGGTTGAAGCACTTAATATGAAGGATATAGTGGCGGAAATTGTTCCTACTTATACCCCAAAAAAGGATTAATTTAAAGAGCAGAACTAAATTCTGCTCTTTTATATTTATGCAAGAAATTTACAAAAATCCAAAGAAACAAACAGAATAGTCCTGAAAAAAGTTAATAAATTGTAAATAAATTGTTGATTTTAAGTTAAAAATCTGTTACAATTACCTTGTCTTATTTTGCAGTTCGGTTAATCTGCAAAGTGAAAAAACAAAAATATAATAATAGGAGTGTGAAAAATCTTGGATAAGTTCTTTGAAATTTCCAAGCGTGGTTCAAATGTAAGAACCGAAATCATCGCAGGTCTCACAACCTTCTTTGCAATGGCTTACATCGTAATCACAAACCCCAATCAGATCGTAAGCTTCAGCCATTTAGCTGAAGGCGCAGACCCCGCTTACCAGCAGATCTGGAACGCTGTTTATATTGCTTCCATTATCGGTGCTGTTGTAGGTACTACTCTTATGGCTTTGTATGCAAAGATGCCCTTTGCTCAGGCTTGCGGTATGGGTCTTAACTCTTTCTTCTTTGTATCATTCATTCTTCCTTACGTTATCAGCGGCGGAGACCTTATCAAGGGTTATCAGGCAGGTCTTGTTATCATTCTCTGCTCAGGTATCATCTTCCTTGTTCTCTCTGTTTCAGGTGTAAGAAGTAAGCTTGCTCGTTCTCTTCCTGATTGCTTAAAGAAGGCTATCCCTGCAGGTATCGGTCTCTTTATTGCTTTCCTCGGCTTCCAGAACGTAGGTCTTATTCAGGCTAACCAGTATACACTCGTTCAGTTTGTTGATATCCACGGTGCTATCAACAGCGAAGCAGGTGTTGCTTCAGTTGCTCCTGCACTTTTAGCAGTTGCAGGCCTTATCCTTATTGCTATCCTCGAAAAGCTCAAGGTTAAGGGCTCTGTTCTTATTGCTATCCTTGTTATCACAGTT
>JAGBID010000021.1 GCA_017935165.1 Clostridia bacterium | reverse complement strand
CACAAAGCCTATTACCGATAAGCTTGATGAAATGGGTATAGTGCACACCACTTTCTTTGACGTGCAGCCTGACCCCACACTAAAGAATGCCAAGGACGGCGCTAAGCAGATGTCAGCTTTCAAGCCCGACACAATTATCGCTCTGGGCGGCGGCAGTGCTATGGACGCAGCTAAAATTATGTGGGTACTTTACGAGCACCCTGAAGCAGACTTTATGGATATGGCTATGCGCTTTATAGATATAAGAAAGCGTGTTTACACATTCCCCAAAATGGGCGAGAAGGCATACTTTATTGCCATTCCCACCTCAGCAGGTACAGGCAGCGAGGTTACTCCCTTTGCGGTTATTACCGATGAAACAAGCGGTGTTAAGTACCCCCTTGCTGACTACGAGCTTCTTCCCAATATGGCAATTATTGATACAGATTTCCATATGAGTGCCCCCAAAGGTCTTACGGCTGCTTCCGGTATTGATGCCGTTACCCACGCTCTTGAAGCTTATGCATCCGTAATGGCAACAGATTATACTGACGGTCTTGCTTTAAAAGCATTAAAAACTATTTTCACATATCTCCCCAAGGCTTATGAAAACGGTCAGACAGATATAGTTGCCCGTGAGAAAATGGCAAACGCTGCAACAATGGCAGGTATGGCTTTTGCAAACGCCTTCCTTGGTGTATGCCACTCAATGGCTCATAAATTAGGCGCCTTCCATCACTTACCTCACGGCGTGGCAAACGCTCTTATGATTGAGGAGGTTTTAAGGTTCAACGCAAACGAGGCTCCCGTTAAGATGGGCACCTTCTCCCAGTATGACCACCCACATACACTTGAAAGATACGCAGAAGTAGCCGACTACTTAGGTGTAAAGGGCGAAACAGATAAGGAAAAGCTTGAAGGTCTTATAGGTATTATTAACGAGCTTAAAAAGAAGGTTGGCATTAAGGAGACAATCAAGGATTACGGTATTGACGAAAAAGACTTCCTTGAACGTCTTGACGATATGACAGAACAGGCATTTGATGACCAGTGCACAGGCGCAAATCCCCGTTACCCACTTATGAGCGAAATTAAGCAGATGTACTTAAACGCTTATTATGGCAAGCACTTTACTGAAGAAGAAAAACCTACAGCTGAATTTATGAATATATAAAACGGAGAGGGTAATAAGATGAATTTAGAAAACGTAATAGCAGTAAGAAAAAATAAAACAGTTTACCGTGACGGCGACAGAACAATTAAGGTTTTTGATGCTAACTACTCCAAAGCGGATGTTTTGAACGAGGCTTTGAATCAGGCAAGAATTGAAGAAACAGGCCTGAATATTCCTAAAGTTCTTGAGGTTACAATGGTTGAGGGTAAGTGGGCAATTGTTTCCGAATATATAAGCGGAAAAACCCTTTCCCAGCTTATGGAGGAAAATAAGGAGAAAAAGGATGAATACTTAGAACTTCTTGTTAATATTCAGCTTGAAGTTCAGTCCAAAACCTGCCCCTTACTTAATAAGCTTAAGGATAAAATGAACAGAAAAATTTCCGAATCCAAGCTGGATGCCACAACCCGCTACGACCTTCATACAAGGCTTGAGGGTATGCCCAAGCACAACAAGGTCTGCCACGGCGACTTTAACCCCAGCAACATAATTATAAGGGAGGACGGCACACCCTTTATCCTTGACTGGTCCCACGCAACTCAGGGTAATGCTTCTGCCGATGCTGCAAGAACTTACCTTCTTTTCTGGCTTCAGGGAGACGTGGAGGCAGCTACAAAATACCTTGACCTTTTCTGCAAAAAGTCAGATACAGCAAAGCAATATGTACAGAAATGGATGCCTATCGTAGCGGCGTCACAGTCTGTAAAGGGTAACGAGGATGAAAAAGAATTACTCCTTACCTGGGCAAACGTTGTAGATTACGAATAAAAACAAAAGGACAGTAAGCTTAAAGTTTACTGTCCTTTAAAATTTTATCTGCAGAAGTCGTTTAAGTATCTTTCCATACAATCAGCAATTATATTCTTTGCTTCGTTTGCGTCTTTAACTTCACCTATGCTTGCGTCCTCTCTTTTCTCAAGGGCTTTATAAACACGGAAGAAGTGGCACATCTCATCAAAGATGTGTGCGGGAAGCTCTGAAATATCGTGGTAGTTGTTGTATGTGGGGTCATCAAAGGGGATAGCGATAATTTTCTCATCACCGCTGCCGCCGTCATTCATAATGATAACGCCAATGGGGTAGCATCTGACTAAAGACATGGGAAGAATGTTTTCACTGCAAAGTACAAGAACGTCTAAGGGGTCGCCGTCGTTAGCGTAGGTTCTGGGAATAAAACCGTAGTTTGCAGGGTAATGTGTGGACGTATAAAGAACTCGGTCAAGCTTTAAAAGACCTGTGTCCTTATCAAGCTCGTACTTTGCTTTACCGCCTTTTGTAATTTCTATTACGGCAAAGAAATCGTCGTCTCTTATTCTTTTGGGGCTGATGTCATGCCAAATGTTCATAATTTTTACCTGTCTTTTACTTCTCAAAAGACTTATCCTTTATCTTTTATTACAATAATATAATAGCAAAAATTAAGGAAAATTTCAATTGTTAAAATTTAATCAAAATTATTAAAAAAGAGGTGTAAAATCCGTCAAGTATACTTTACACCTCCGTTATGTTTATAAAACATTGAAGCAGGCTTCAAAGCCTTCGCCCTGTGAAAAGGAAGTGTTTAAAATAAGTTTTACGTTTTCCCCGTTTTCAACAAGGGTGAAGCGGTTATCACAGGAAATAAGCTTCAGCTTTTTATCGATAATAATTTCGGCAGAAGCTACCTTGTTGGTAGGCTCGGCGGCATTTATTTTAAATACGCCGTCCTTTTCTTTTAAGGTAACAAGCAGGGGAGTGTTTACCGATATAATATCGCATTTGCCCTTTTCGTAGAAGATAAAAGCTTTAATACCAAGGCTATCCTTCTTGATCGCCTGAACAGCGGGGGTGTTGCTGATAATTTCAAATTCAGGCTTTTCGGCGTAAGCTTTTACCGCTTCTTCCTCAGCATCAGGGAGGATTGCGTAAGCGTAGCCTGCGTTTACGGGATTTTTGCCGTGGCTTATAAGCATTTCTACAAAGGGTCTTTCCTTCTTTTCAGCATAGGGGATGGCCTGTTCGGGACCCGTCCTTTTTCTTAACTCCTCCTCGTAATCATAGGCGAAAAGGTATTTTGAAACACTTAGCTTAGTTTCACCAAGGAATACAAAGCCTGCATAGCTTTCGGTATAAGCGTATTTGGGGTTAACAAAAGTTTTTTCGAAGGGCGTATTCTCTAAAACATTACCGTCAACTGAAATAATATCCTCAGCTAAGGGGTTAAGTTTTCTTTTTATTAAAATTCTGTTTTGAAGTACGGTGCTGACTTCACTGTCCATTGTAGAGCTTATTCCCGCACCAAGGCACACACATTCCTTATCAAGCATAAAGTAAGCCTTTTTAGCTTTAAGGTCATTAATAAATTTTGGGTTGCCGCCGCCGTGACCCATATCGGGCTTCTCCTCGGCAACTTCCATATTGTAGCCGCTGTAGTCCATACCTGCCGTAATGAATTCCTTATCAAAGTCCATACATCCAACAATATCGTTTGAAGGGTACCAACCTTCGGAAATAGAAACAGCCTCGCGCTCTCTTGAATCAACGGTAGTGCCGGGGATTCTGTAAGCTATTCTTGGGTTAAAGATAAAGTTTTCACCGAAAAATTCGTCATCATTAACTTTATTATAAATGGCAAGTGCGCCGTCGCCTGTGTACCAAGCGGTTTTGTTGCAGTGGTTAATACATTCGTAGCTTGGGTGACGGTACGAAGGCATAGCAAGGGAGAAGGCGTAGCCGTTTCTGTGCTGTGCAGCTCTGTCTGCAGAAAACCAGGCGTGAGCGTAATTCCTTGTATCCTCGGAAGGAATGGTAGGGTCTTTTAATATATTGATTATAGCGGGGTAAGCAGCTATACTGCAGTAATCAGCTACAGAAGCCTTCTGCTCATCTGTAGGCAGGCTGTACTTAATAAAGTTCCTTATGTACTCGTCCTCTTCAGGTCCGTAGTTACCAAACATAGCTGTTATATAGCTTGCAGCCTCGTAGCCCGTTGTTCGGCAATCATCAGCATAGCCCCTGCCCTTGAAGCTTTTGAAGCCTCTGCCGCGGTACATGGCCGCATCAAACATATATTTAAGCAGCATAAACTGATTATAATAGCGGTGGCTTGTAAATTCCAGGGGTGTGCCTGCTAAGTTGGCACCAACACGCAGTACTCTGTGGAGGTTAGCAAAGCCGTAACTCAGGTTATAAGGCAGACCGTGCTGGTAGTTGCAGTAATCGGTATGGGTGCCGGGACCTTCAAGGACTATGTCCAGCATTATGTGGTAATCGTTGGCAGATATTGTAAGTCTTTCAGGGTCCTCTAAAATAATAGCCGCCTTGGTACCTACAGCCATTCTGCCCGAGCATTCATTCTGAGTGTAATTAAGTCGCCAGTTATCAAGGAGCCATTTAAAGAGCATCATATAATTACTTATCTGTTCCTTTGTTAAATGCTCCTCCATAATAAGCAGGATGTCGGTCAAAGCATCGGGAGCGCCGCAGTACCAGTGCCACCAGTTAAAGGCGTTAATACTTCGCCAGCCTCTGTCTTCAAGCTCGGCAAGGCCGTACATATTTTCATACATCCACTTCAAAGCAAAGAGAATATCATTCTTTAAATTATCATCCTTATAATATTTGCTTCCGAAAGTGCCGAATGCAAGGGCCAGCGCTCTTATATTAATGTAAGCGGTATGAAGGTCCTCGGATTTCTCGGGTGCCTTATCACCCCACAGTATAGGGATGTTTTCGCCACGGTTCAAGGTGCTTATAAGCTTTTCGGCTTCGTTTTCTATAGCCTTAAGCTTGGTTTTTATACCTTCGTCAGAAGTATCGATAGTTTCCTTTGTGCCTAAAATTGATCTGCGCCATTTATCTCTTGTTGCTTTAAAATCTTCAGGCTTGAATTTATAGGCATCATATTTACCTATTACCAAGTCAGCAGCGGCTATGGGGAGGTTTTCGTTTTCCTTAAAGGCTTCGGTTATTGCTTTTATTTCGGCTTCATTACCTATAACGGTGACCCTTCCGTTATAAGCAATTGCAGTGCTTAAGCCTAAAGCCTCGGCTGTTTCCTTTAATGGAACGTATAAGTGTCCAAGGTAATCAAAAGGCTTTACGGAAAAAACGGTCTTATTTAAATCCAGTGTAATTTCATTATAAGAGATTTTACTTCCGTTTAAAGTAACATTATCAAGAAGGCCGAAAACAGATAGGGGTGCAACTGCTGTATCCCTGCGCATTTCGGTTCTGACCTTAGGGTTACTTAGGTCAATAAGCCTGCTTTTGTTATTGAAGTAAAGGTTTTTGTTATAAATGAAAAGGGTAAGTACATTATTTTTACTTAGCTTTTCATAAAGATTCGTGTCCTCCCGGGTAAATACCTCAGGAGGCAGGGGTGCCATATTTATCATAGTAAAACTCCTTTAATAGCTGAGCTTTTTAAGCTTTTCTCTCTGTTTTTCAGCATTTTTATTTTTAAGTACCCAGTCAAAGAGCACTTCCATATAGATAAAGTGGCTTCTGTAAATCTCGTCGTTAGTTAAGCAGTAGGGGTCGTCACATTCAGTTAGACCCTGGTTGGATTCAAAGGTAACGCAGGGCTCACCGCAAACGTTAAACACAGCGGAGGTAAGCATAAAGGGAGGCAAGCCTACGTCCTCACCGCCTGATTCACGGAAACGCTTGTCAAGGAATTCGAATATAAGGTTTTCCTTTGCCATAGCTTCTTTGGCAAGCTGACCTACTTCGTAAATCTCGTTTCTTGCATCCTGGTTTATGTAGCTTACGTGGAAGTAAGTGTTAAGGGTATTACCGCCGCCGTGGAACAGAATTGTAAAATCGGGTGCATAGTCACGGGCGGTTTTTATTACGTTTCTAACCTCGTTGGAGGGGTCAACAAGGTAATCGTCGTGCATCATATTAACACCGTCGTCATTAAAGTAGCCGCCTAAGAATTCACAGTAATCCTTAATGGGGTGGATAGTTTTACAGCCCGGCCAGCCGCATAAGGTGCCGTCCTTCCACGTTCCCTGACCGTAATAGCGAAGGTCGTGGAACGTGTGTCCCACAAAATTATCAAAAGGTACGTGACTTCTGCCGTCGGGGTTACACATAGGAAGAATAAGGATATGAAGCTTGTTTGCAAGTTCCAGAACTTCATCGTTTCTTTTTCCTGCTAAGTCCTCTCCTGTTTCAAGGAGGCTTATTAAATTCATTAAGGCTACGGTACCTTCGAATTCGCCGCCGTGCATACAGCCTGCAAGGAATACGGTTGGCACATAATTATCCCCTGTTTTATCAGCATAGCAGCGGTAATCCTGAGCACCTAAGGCGCTTGAAAGGCTTGCTTTTGAAGGAGGAATGGTTTTTTCGCCGTATTCTACCATATAAATAGGTCTTTTGCCTGCTGAGGGAAGCAGTGTATGTACTTTACCTTTTTTTACTTTGCTTATATCTTCATTAACCTGTTCCACACTTGAGTGCCAGTAAACAGGAGGTTCAATGATCTCTTTCATTTTAGCCATAATATGTCCTCCTAATTAAACGATAAACTTAATTTAAATAAAGTATAATACCCAAAAAAGAAAAATGCAATGAATATAATTTTTACCTTGATTATATTATTTTAATTTTTTTAGTATATATTAAAGAGGTGATATGTTGAAACAGTGTATAGAAGATAT
>JAGBID010000176.1 GCA_017935165.1 Clostridia bacterium | reverse complement strand
ACGGTCGAAAACGGGGTAAAATTAGCAGTAATTCCGTAACACAGCTTAACACTCAAAGTGCGAAAAAGCCTTGAAAATACAGGATTATCGGGTACAGGAAGTGACTCCACAACCGAGTTTCGAGGTCACTCCTAAGGGCTAGTTGTGAGTTCGATTCTCGCAGGGGGTGCCACTGAGACCTTGTCAAAAAGACGAGGTCTTTTTATTTATCATATTTACAAAAATAGAATTTGTTATATAATTAAATTAACAAACCAAGGAGGCTATTATGTACAGACTTTTTAACACCCACTTAATCAGAAAAGAAATCGCTTTACCTGACGTTTGGGATTTAAGAGTACCCGGTAAAGACGAATTAAAAATACCCGTTCCTTCCTGCGTGGAAACTATCCCTTCACTTGCAAATTACAAAGGTGAGTGTGTTATCAGCACCAATAAGAGATTTGAAGGACACTGCCGCCTTATTTTCAAAGGCGTAGGCTTCAACGCCGAAATTTCGGTTGACGGTGAAACTCTCGGCACTCACTACGGCGCTTACGGCGAATTCTCGTTTATAATTAAAAACGCTGAGGATAAAGAACACAGCATAAAAGTAAAATGTAATAATACCTACAGCGAGGAATCCACCTTACATATTCCTAACGACTACTATTCTTACCTCGGTATCACCCGACCTGCATACATAGAGAAAATAAACGAAGCTTATATCAAGTGGATTCATATTACGCCTTATTTTAAAAACGGTGAATGGAAATTAAACGCAGAAATCTGCGTAGAGAACATTGAAGATTTTGACGGAGAATATAATTTAAAACTCTTTATTACCGACAGCGACAGCACTGTAGAAAACTTCTTATCTGAAATTTCTTTCCCTGTTCAAATTAAAGCAAATAGTGAAACCAGGTTTAATTTCACTTTAAACTGCCCCTATATTGAGGAATATAAGTTAAATAATCCCGTTATGTACTTCGCTCACGCAAGACTCTGTGACAAACAAAACAAAGCATTCGATGACCTTATCGAGCGTTTCGGATTCAGAGAAACAAAAGTAGTCGGTAATAAGATATTTTTCGGCGGCGAAGAGATAAAGATAAAAGGCTTTAACCGCCACGAAGATCTCGCTGATTTCGGTTCATCCATTCCTCTTGCTGCAATGCACCGAGATATTATGCTTATTAAAGATTCAGGTGCAAACACAGTAAGAACCTGCCACTACCCCAACGACGAGAGATTTTTGGACCTTTGCGATGAATACGGCATACTCGTTTGGGAGGAAGGCCATGCAAGAGCAATTAACGAGGAAAGAATGAGGCATAAAAACTTCTTACCTCAAAGCAGACTTTCTATTACGGAAATGATCACGAATCATTTTAATCATCCATCCATTTTCGTATGGGGACTTTTAAACGAATGTGTAAGCTTCAACGAATTCGGCAGAAGCTGTTATAAAGAGCTTATTGACTTGATAAGAAGTCTTGACCCACACAGACCCGTTACTTTTGCTTCCTGCCATTTAAAGCGTGACATTTGCCTTGATTTGGTTGATATCGTTTCTTACAATATGTACCCTAAATGGTACGAGGATGAACCCTGCTACGATTATGTTGACGACTGCATCAAATACGTTAAAACACACGGCGGCGAAAACAAGCCTTTTATAGTAAGTGAGATAGGCGCAGGCGCAATTTACGGCTACAGAACGAACACAAACTGCATCTGGTCAGAGGAATTTCAGGCTGAAGCATTGGAAGAACAGCTTACTGCCTGCTTTAATCACAAGGACGTAAACGGCGTGCTTATATGGCAGTTTGCAGATTGCAGAGTAGATAACACCGTTGACTGGTCCATGCGCAGACCTAAGACTCAGAATAACAAAGGTATTTTCGACAGTTACCGCCGCGATAAATTAGCTTACAAGGTAGTTAAAGATATCTTCACAAAATAACAAAAAGCCGACAGTTTTAAGCTGTCGGCAATTTTTATATCTCTTTTTCAGTTCTGACTTTCTTTATCCACTTGCCGCTTCTTAGTCTGATTACACACCAGACAGCTTTAAGTACCTGATCGATTTTAAGGAAGAAATAAATCCAAAATGCAGGTAACCTAAGGACCAAGCCTGCTACGGCACCTAAAGGCAGGGAAGCTACCCACAGGAATATATTATCCGCCAGCATTAAAACCTTTGTGTCACCGCCGCCGCGAAGTACACCCTTGGTCATAATACTGTTTGTTGCCTGGAATACGATTATAATACTGATTGAGAGCATTAATTCCCTTGCTATAGTCTGAGTCTCCTCAGAAAGATTGTACGCGGATATCATAGGTGCGCTGATCAAGGTAATTATCAAAGCAGTTATTAAACCGAATACAAAGCCTATACCCAGGAAGGCATAGCCTTCGTCCTGAGCCTTTTGCTTGTCCCCTTCGCCTAAAGAATAGCCTGTTACTATTGCACCAGCCTGAGAGAAGCCTGAAATCATAACTGAGCTAAGCTGCTGTGCAACTGTAGTAACAGCGTTACCTGCCACGAAGCTTTCGCCCAGTCTGCCTATTACCATTGCAACAGAGTTGTTGCCGAGAGCTAATATTCCGTCGCTGACGAGTACGGGAATGCTGATTCTTATGTATTCTTTCCAAAGCACGCCAACAGGTTTTATTACGTCATAAATTCTGTAGGCAATCTTTTTATCTATAAAGAACAGATATCCGCATATTATAACAAACTCAAAAATTCTGGCGATCAAGGTACCAAGCGCTGCACCTGCTACACCCATTGGCTTTAAATTTATAAATTCAACACCAAATATAAATATGTAATTGGCGCCTACGTTTACGAAGAATGCGCCAATAGACGTGTAAAGCGGCATTTTTACCTGCCCTACGTTACGAAGCACAATTGTGCAGGTTAAGGATAAACCTAAGAAGAAATAGCTTGCTACCGAGTAATTTAAATAATCAATACCGTAGGTGATAATATTTTCTTCAGGAGTATAGATAAGCATTATTTCCCTTGGAAGCAATATTGTTGCCACAAAGAAAAGTGTTGCCATACCAAGGCAAAGGCGGAGCATTATACTTATAGTCTTTTTAAGGGATGAATTGTCATTCATTCCGTAGTATCTTGCTACAAGGACGCTGGCGCCCATACCGATGCCCATACAGAAAATATGGAAAATATTTATAAACTGATTGGCAAGGGACACCGCGCTGAGCTGTGTCTCCCCTACCGTACCTATCATAATTGTATCCATCATATTGACGCCTGTGGTTATAAGTCCCTGCAAAGCGATAGGAATGGATATTTTTGCTACTTTTTTATAAAAGCTTTTATCGGCTGCAATTAATCTTTTCATAAAAACTCACTTATTTAAAATTTCTTCAATTAAATCACCAAGAACTTTACCCATAGAGTAAAATCCAAGATCGTTGGGGTGGGTATTTTCTGCAGTACCTTCGTTGCCGCAATATTTCATTAAGTCTTTGCCGTTTATAAAATATACGTTTTTATCGCCACTGTTTAAGGCATTATTATAAGTTTTAAGTACTATTTCCACACGCTTTTTCATATCTTCAGTCTGAACAAAATTAGGTCTTGTCATCATAATTACGGGCGTTGTGGGATTTTTACTTCTGAACTCTTTAAACATTCTTTCGTGAGTATTTTCAAGATGTTCTATAGTAGGAGCATTATGGTCATAATCGTAAACAAATATAGACATATCAAGGTTTCTGATATATTCGCTTATGGCTTCTTCTGCTTTTGCACTGCCTGAGAAGCCAAGATTTATATACTCGGTATCAAGGCGCCTGGTGATAATATTTTCGTAGCTCATACCGGGGCGGGAAGCAGAACTGCCCTGAGTAATGGAAGAACCATAATAAACTATGGGAGTTTTGTACTTATAATCGGGTGCTTCTTTTAATACAGCATCTTTTTCAAGACCTATATAAAGCTTATATACATCGTTATATGAAGGCATATTTATTGTAATTTCTCTTAAACGTTTTTCTTCAAAACTAATTACACTTGAATAGCCATCTTTAACGTCTCTTGGCGGCACAAAGGAGCTGACAAAAATATGTTCACCTTTCTCCTTCTTTTCATACATATCAAAGCCACACATAGCCATAACAGAGAAATGGGGCGAATCCTCCTTAACCTCCATATCAGCCGATATTGCAATATGTATACTATCGGTTATAAATCTTACTCTGCCGCCTGCAGAATTATCGTGGTGAAAAACTACACCCGGGTTACATTTTTCGGCTACTTCTTTTGGAAGTCTTATTAGTTTCTCGCCATAGCGGTAAACGCCATGAATTCTGAAAGGTTTATTTTCAGCATCATAAAAAGTTAAATCTAAAGCCTTAATATTATCATTCATTCTTATATTATTATTTCCCATACTTACAACCTCCCAATACGTTATATTATTTTGATTATAATAATTATTTACGATAAATGCAACAACTTATTTGCTTACATAATTTTTTTCTTGACTAAAGCAAATGTAAAGTATATAATTTTACCTATGCTGGTGTAGCACAGTAGGTAGTGCAGCTGATTCGTAATCAGCAGGTCGCGTGTTCGAGTCACGTCACCAGCTCCAACAAAAAACGCACTTTTGTCTACCGACAAAGGTGACTTTTTTGAGTGATGCGTTCCTTCGGAACATGATGCGCACTGCGTGCGTGATGCAGACTTCGTCAGTGATGCATGCCTTCGGCACGTGTTTGGAACGCATCGCATCACCTATCACAGCAGCGCTGCATCACTTATCACTTATTGGCAAATAAGGCTCTTTTTGATATAATTAAGAAATGAGATGTGTATTATGTCTGATTCAAAACTAAAAAATCTTTCTATGGAATTCTCTGTTGATATTATTGAATTGGTGAAATATCTAAAATCCATTTGTTATACTACTTTTAGTCGCTCTTCCGCAAAAAAGAAGTACCACAATTAAGTGATACTTCTTTATTTTTTCTTATTTCTTTATGCAAATATAATAAGTAAGCCTACAAGCATACCGATAATTGCTGAGAAAGCAGGAGATTTGCTGTGATACATTAAAATTGACTGGGGGAGTATTTCGCCAAATACTACGTAAAGCATTGCGCCGCTTGCAAAGCCTAAGCTTAAAGTTAAACCTAAGGGACCGATTTCACCAAGCCAGAAGCCCAGTAAAGCGCCAAGAATTGTAGGAATACCGGTTGCTGCCGTAATTAAAACAGCTCTATGTTTTTTCATACCGCCGCTTATAAGGGGCACGGAAACTGCCATACCTTCGGGAATGTTATGAAGTCCGATAAGTACCGCAAGTACTAAGGAGGATGAACCCAGCACAGTATTATCTGCAGCGTAGGATGCACCTATTGTCATACCTTCGGGTACGTTGTGAAGAGCAATTGCACAAGCCATTACCACGCCTGCGACAAATAAAGAAAGCTTATTGTCCTTTTTTTGAACGTGATGCTCAAGATGGTCGCTGTGGATAAGCTCGTCAAGGTCATCAGCTGTTTTAGGGTGATTTTCGTCTATATGCGCTATTTCAGGTGTAGTTTTTCTATCGATTATATAGTTTAATATGTAAGTGGCAGTTACACCTAAAGCAATTGCAAATATTACTGTATAAATACCTGTGTTTGTTTCGATAGCTTCAACAACTAAATCAAAGCAAACTACACTCAGCATAACACCTGCGGCAAAGCTTAAAAGCAAACTAACAACTCGGTTTGATTCCTTCTGTAAAAGTGCACCTATAAGTCCGCCAAGACCGGTACCGACCACGCCTGCGATTGCGGTTACAAGCAAAATAGTTTCAATAATTCCCATATTATTATCACGCCCCTTTTATAAAGGATAATATCACATTTATAAACATATTTCAACTTAATAAGACAATTTATTTTTCTTTTAAATAACTAATTTTAAATAAAAAGGGAGGGTATTAACCCCTCCCGATTTTTTATTGAATTAAAGCTTCTCAACAATAGCCTTTGTATCTCTTGCGATAACAAGCTCTTCGTTTGTGGGAATTACCCAAACAGCTGCCTTTGAATCGGGCTCGGAAATAAGAGCCTCAACAGACTGTAAGCCGTCGTTCTTAGCGTGGTCAAGCTTGATGCCCATGAAGGAAAGACCGTCAATGATCTTCTCTCTGTGCATATACTGGTTCTCACCGAGACCTGCTGTGAAGATGATAGCATCAACACCACCGAGTGCTACGATGTAGCTGCCGATGAACTTCTGAATCTGATATACAAGAAGCTCGTGAGCGAGGATAGCTCTGTCGTTGCCTTCTCTTGCTGCCTTTAATACGTCACGGTCATCGCTGGAGATACCGGAAATACCAAGGAGACCTGACTTCTTGTTGAAGAGGTCAGAAAGCTGAGAAGGTGTGAGGTTTTCCTTTTCTGCGATAAATGTAACAACAGAAGGATCAAGTGTACCTGTTCTTGTACCCATGATGAAACCGTCAAGAGGAGTAAGACCCATTGTTGTATCTATAACCTTACCGCCGTCAATAGCTGTAATGGAAGAACCGTTACCGATATGGCAGGAGATGATCTTAAGGTCCTTGATGTCCTTACCCATAAGCTCAGCACATCTTGCACTTACATAACGGTGGGATGTACCGTGGAAACCGTAGCGGCGAACCTGATACTTCTCATAGTACTCATAAGGTACGGGATAAATGTATGCCTTTCTGGGCATTGTGGAATGGAAAGCTGTATCGAAAACAACAACCTCGGGAACATCCTTACCGAATACGGAAAGACAAGCTCTGATACCCTGAACGTGTGCCTTGTTGTGGAGAGGTGCAAGAGGAATAAGGCTCTCAATACCTTCAACAACCTTTTCGTCAACTAATACGGACTCACTGAAAAGTGCGCCGCCCTGAACTATACGGTGACCGATAGCGCTTACTTCGCTTAAATCGGAGATAACGCCAACTTCCTTGTCAAGAAGAGCGTTCTTAACCTGCTGGAAAGCTTCTGTGTGGTCAGCCATTTTAACTTCATAAGAAGTGCTTCTGCCGTCAGCTGTCTTGTGACCGAAGATACCCATCTCAAGACCGATTTTTTCGCAGTTGCCTTTGCAGACCATCTTTTCGTTATCCATATCAATAAGCTGATACTTTAAAGAAGAAGAACCTGCATTGATTACGAGGATTTTCATACTAAAAATTTCTCCCTTTATATAAATTTTTAATTATTTATTAAACGCACAAATAAAACTTGTACCGTTACATAAAATGTCGTATTATATAATAGTACAAAAGAATAAAAAAAGCAAGTGGAGATTTACGTTTAAATGATAAATAATCAAAAAGTTGGCGCATTAATTTGCGAATTTAACCCCCTTCATAACGGTCACAAGTATATTCTTGATAAAATCAAAGAAAACTGCGATTACTGCGTATGCGTTATGAGCGGTAATTTCGTTCAGCGCGGCGACCTTGCAATAATAGATAAATGGAAAAGAACAAAAGCAGCCCTTACCGTAGGTGCTGATTTAGTAATTGAACTTCCTGTACAGTTTTCCCTGGCAGGTGCTGAGAAATTTTCCTACGCAGGATGCTTTATTTTAAACGCCATAAAATGTGTTGATGAAATCTATTTTGGAAGTGAATGCGGCGATATAGAAATGCTTAAAAAATGCGCAGAGGCAGTTGTTGACGGTGATGTTTCTGAGCTTATTAAAAAAGAGCTTAATAAAGGCATAAGCTTTGCTGCAGCAAGAGAGGAAGCTGTACGTTTATGCTTTGGTGATAAATATGCCGATATTTTAAAGGAACCAAATAACATATTGGGAATTGAATATATAAAGGCGCTTAATAAGCTTCACAGCCATATTGAGCCAAAAACCTTTCAAAGATTTATGGCAGGGCATAACGAAAACCCCAACGGTACCTTTGCAAGCTCTACCTCAATAAGAGAGATGCTGAGAAGCGGATTAAGCAGTTCGTTATTTATTCCCGACTCAATGCGCGCAGGACTTGATGAGGAAAAATTTGCAGATATAAAAAGGCTTGAAGTTGCCATTCTTTGTAAATTAAGGACCTTAAAGCCCAATGAGCTTGCAGACACTCCCGATATATCGGAAGGACTTGAAAACAAAATATACGAGGCTGCAATAAGAAGCACAAGCTTAGAGGAGCTTTACGAAAACGTTAAGTCAAAGCGCTACAGCCACGCAAGAATAAGAAGGCTGGTACTTTCAGCTTTTCTTGGTATTGATAAAGAAAGGGTAAGAAAGCTCCCCTATATAAGAGTTCTTGGTATGAACAAAAAGGGCGAAGCAATCCTTAAAGAGAAGCGAAGTACCCTCCCCTACGTTTTAAGCTACGGTGATGCTAAAAAGAAGGGTTTAAACGAGCAGTTTGAATTCGAAGCTAAGTGTGATTCCGTTTATACACTTGCAAGAAAAACGCCTACAAAAGGTAACGATTATTACAGCCATACAATAATAAAGGCATGAAAGAAAGAAGGCTTAGTTGAAAAAACTAAACCTTCTCTTTTTTATTCCTCTGCTATAATTACAGTGAGGCTGTGTTTACTTAAATTTAAATTAAGGTCTTTATCAGGATTTTCTATAAAACATTCTTCGGGCTTGATTTTTTCTATATCACCCCTAAGTTTTTTACATTATAACTTTTATAATTTTTCCTGTCAATAAAAAAAGGAAAGCGTTTAAGCTTTCCTTCATTTTGATTATTTAACTTCAACAGTCCAGCCAAATGTATCCTCAACCTTACCTGTCTGGATACCTGTAACTGTGTCGTAAAGTCTCTGGCTGAGAGGTCCGATATTACCGCCGCCGATTTCCATTACTTCATCCTCAAAACGGAGGTTACCAACGGGAGAAATAACAGCTGCTGTACCGCTGCCCCAGCACTCTTCAAGAGCGCCTGTTCTTGCAGCTTCTACAAGCTCGTCTACGCTGATTCTTCTTTCCTCAACCTCATAACCCCAGCTCTTGCAAAGCTCAATGCAGCTTGCTCTTGTAACACTGGGAAGAATGGAGCCGTTGAGCATAGGAGTAACAACCTTGCCGTTTATCTTAAAGAAGATGTTCATAGCGCCAACTTCTTCGATATACTTTCTCTCAACACCGTCAAGCCAAAGAACCTGGCTGTAGCCTTCGTCGTGAGCCTTCATCTGAGCTTTTAAGCTTGCTACGTAGTTACCGCCTGTTTTAGCTTCACCAATACCGCCCTTAACAGCACGAACGTACTCGTCTTCAATCCAAATCTTAACGGGGTCAAGACCGCTTGCATAGTAAGCGCCAACAGGTGAAAGGATAACAATAAAGAGGTATGTATCGGAAGGACGAACGCCTAAGAAGGGGTCTGTAGCAATAATGAAGGGACGGATGTAAAGGGATGTACCGGGAGCTGTGGGAATCCAATCCTTATCAACACTTACAACAGCCTGCATAGCCTGAAGGAAATCCTCCTCAGGAATCTCGGGAATGCAGATTCTCTTATTTGTGTTGTTAGCTCTTTCAATGTTTTTGTTGGGACGGAACATTAATACTCTGCCATCCTCTGTTCTGTAAGCCTTTAAGCCTTCGAACATTTCCTGACCGTAGTGGAAAACCATTGCGGAGGGGTCAAGAGATAATGACTGATAAGGTACAACTCTGGGGTCAAACCAGCCCTTACCTGTTTCATAGTTCATAACAAACATATGGTCAGTAAAGATTTTACCGAAACCAAGCTTGCTTTCATCCTGAGGCTTTGCCTTAGGAGCAGTTGTCTTTTCAATTCTGATATTTAACATAAAAAACACTTCTTTCTTTCATAACGAAATACGAATATATAATAGCACAACATTAGTCTAAAATGCAACACATAAAGATAATTTTCTTAAAACAGCTTTAATATTTTATAAAAGTCTTAAGCCTTTTGGGTATTTATTTTTAAGTCTGCCGTTTGAAGCTTTACCGAAGCCGAGGGAAACACCCTCAACGCTTACTAAGGTAAAGCCTTTTAAATTATCGGGGACGTCTATTTCTTCGCCCTTAAGGTATTTTATAAGGCTTTCGTCCTTCTCCTTAAAATCAGCGTTCATTTTAGCTTCACAGGGCTTT
>JAGBID010000175.1 GCA_017935165.1 Clostridia bacterium | reverse complement strand
GACACCTCCCTCTTGCTAAAATTCTTCGAATTTATGGAGGCGAGAACTCCATCTGGAGGGTAACCCCTCAGTATGTTGCTCGACACCTCCCCTTGCTAAAATTCTTTGAATTTATGAAGCTGAGGATCGCATGGGCGGTCTGTGACGCAAAAAAGAGGCTCGGTAAACTCACCGAACCTCTTAGCTTAAACATTACTTTTTAATTGTAATCTTGCCGTCGTCATATTCCCACTCAAGGGTCATTGTGACAGGCTTGATTTTGAAAGTATCCTCAAATTCCATTAAGTCAAGGCACATAAACCTTGCATTGTGGTCCTTTATACCCACCTTGTGGCGGTGGTAAACGTTTATCCACATATCCTTTTCCTCAATGTAGAGGTAGCCGTTGTGACCGGGACCGTTGGCAATTGTGCTGTCGCCCGTTTCAAGAATAGTCTGGTAATTATCAAAAGGACCGTAGGGTGTGTCGCAGAATGCGGCGCTTACGTGATAAGTGCCGTTGCCCCAGCCGCCGCCTGACCACATAAAGCCGTACTTGCCGTCCTTTTTAAACATACAGGGGCCTTCCACATAGTCGGGAGGTGTAATCTCCTTAAATATTTCACCGTTTTCAAAGGGAACAAAGCCGTCCATGGTTTCGTTCATTACGGCAATATTGCAGTGACCCCAGCCGCCGTAAAGAAGGTAAATTGTTCCGTCATCATCCTTAAAGAGGTGAGCGTCAATTGGCTGAGCCTTGTTGTAGAATTTATCCACCAAGGGCTTACCGAGATAACCCTTGAAGGGACCTTCGGGACTGTTAGAAACAGCTATTTCAAGGCCGCCGACTTCATCGTCGTTCTGAATGTCGTTGGAAGCGAAGATGTAATAGTATTTTCCGTTTTTCTCAACGATTGTAGGTGCCCACACAGCCTGCCATACCCAGGGGAAGGTGGACATATCAATGGTATCGTCAATTCTTTTCCAGTCGCTTAAGTTTTCACTTACAAAGCAGACGTGGTTAAGCTGCTCACCGTAGGGGCGGGACTTTGTGGCGTAGATGTAGTATTTGCCTTCGTAGAATCTTGCCTCGGGGTCGGCATACCAGCCATCATCAATGGGGTTTTGGATTTTGAAGTACATAGCGCATCTCCTTCATTTATTTTATGTTCAGATTAATAAAATCCTGCTTATAATTCATTTACAAGGTTTGTATTTACAAAATCTGCCATTATAATTCGGTAAGCAGGATTATAATGTTCATTATAAATTTTGCTGTGGGATACCATGGGGTAACCTGCATTTTTATAGCTTATCAGGTAATTTTTCAATTCCTCACGGGTGAAATTAAATCCGATAAGGTCGAAATTCTCCCATAAAAGCCTTAATTTATATTTAAAAGCAAGCAAGCTTCCCTTGTGAAGGCTGCTTGATAAAAAGAAAGCCTCCGACAGCAAAGGCAGCTCCTCACTTTTAAGCGCTTTTAAATTGACACGGACAATGTTGTTTCCAATGTCCTCAAATTTTTCTTCTGATAAATTCTTTTCAATATTTTCGTACTCCGTGTAAATGCGTTTTAAAGCAGCTTCTTTTTCTTTTATCAGGTGACCGCCGCCGAATTCATTCTGGTATATAAGCTTCACAGCGTCCTGCGGCTGCATTTCGGGGTATACGGCTGTATGTATTTTTAAAATATCAATAATTTCCATAATAAAAAGTCAGGCAGAAACCCTTCTGGAATTTCCGCCCTTAAAAATCAATCGTTAAAAACTAAATTTGCTCTTTCTAAGGCAAATACAATTAAAGGAATTAAAACTATCTGTGCTATAATGCCGGGGATAGCATTTAAAACCGCGCCTGCAATAAAAGCAGAGAAGGGGAAGCTTGTGCCGTTAAGACCTGTAATGACAAGTTGAGCAGCACCCCAGACGATTCTGCCGCCTATCATAGCGCTTATAAGGGATAGGTAAGTGCCAAGTACCTTGTTGCTGATAAGCTGGTAGAGAATACCTGCTATAAGTCCGTAAGTCAAAAGCTCAAAAGCCATGGGGATTGCCGCCATCATAGGGGGCATACCGAAAATAACGCTGCGCAAAAGCGGAGTTACAAAGCCTACTGCCATACCCCAGGGGAAACCGCACAAAAATCCGCATAAAATTACGGGAAAATGCATAGGGCAAAGCATAGAGCCTATTTCGGGAATCTGACCCGTTAAAAAGGGGAGTGCCAAACCCAATGCCAGACAGAGTGCAGAGTAAGTAAGTTTAACAATAATTTTATTCATTTTTCTTTTTTTACCTTTCTTCGCTTTTAAACCATCTTCTGATTATTTAAAAGTTTGTAAAGAGTAAAAGGCTTCAGCCTTGTAATTAACTTCTGTTAATCACATAAGCTGATTATACCCGAAAAGAATATTAGTGTCAAGTGTAACTTGTTATCTTCTGAACTGCGCTTTCAATAAGGGCGGAGGTGGGGAGGTTTTCAATTCCTGCCACAATAGTGTCGCACTTATTCATAGGTATTAAAATTCTTTTGGCGTCCGCACTTCCTACTGCTGCAGCCATTTTTGCCGTTACTTCACCTAAAAGAGCGTCTGCAATAACTATTCCGATGGGACCCACGATAACGTCTGCCCATCTTGCGCCTACTATAACGGCGTTTTCGCCTGTAGCGGCTTCGTCAATTCCCGTTTTAAGCATACTCTCGGTAGCTAAGCTGTTAGTACCTACAGCACGGATTTTAACGTTTGTCAGCCTATCAAGCAGCATTTTGCAGATCTGTTTGCCTAAATTGCCGCCCTGACCGTCGATTACAAGTATATTCATTAAATCCATTCCTTTCTTTTAATAAGAAAAGAGTAACATAATTTTAAATTAATTGCAATAATTATATAGAAAGGAGGGAGGATAACAAAATAAAATTGAATTGACCCTCAGCCTATGCATCTTTCACCTACATAAACCAAGGGTCAATTCTGTTCGCTCTTGTTATCTAACATCAATTGTTTACCTCTGCTTTCTTTAAATTTGAACCTTACTTTCAATCCCTGTAAATTTAATAAACATTTTTAAAATCAGAATTAAGCTTCTGTCTGCTTTTCGCGAAAGTGCGAATCCTTTATATTTTAAATTAACTTTATGAAAGTGGGTTCTCTTGCTCCTGAGCTTAGCGATTGATTTTCGTTTTCCCTTACATATTCTTTCTCTCTCGGGTATGTGTATAAGGCCTGTTCCTGATACTGAAAATCAAACTGAACGGGGGACATCCGTTTAAGCTTTTGAGCCTTGATGTCAGAATTTTTATTCACTTTTCTTCTGTGACTATAATATACCATATTATTATCACAATTTCAATATGGAATAATATACAAAAAGTAGAAGCGGAATTTGTGCAATAGGGAGAAATTAAGGAAATTACTGAAAAACCATTGACTTTTAGTATAATAATGTGTTATACTAAATTTGTTCGGTTGGTTTTTAAATCAGGCGGATATTTTTTTGTGTAAAAAAGTTACAAAATTGTAAGAAAAATTGTAAAAAACCGAATATAGCGTGGCAGAAGCTGAGTTAAACACAATAGGTTGTAGCTTTAAGGGCTTTTTTGTCAGTCTTTTACTGTGGACAAATTTTCACTTTTATGCTATAATGCGTACGTATGGTTATAAGTGTGCCCTAAATTAATTAAGGACAGGAGTAAAAAATGTTAAAATTCAGCCTTACAAATATTAAAAATAAATCAGTATATAAGTTTATTGCGGTGCTTTTGGCCCTTGCACTTTTCATCCCCAATATTATGGTGCCCGATACAAGGGCAGCAACAATTGCCGAGATTGAAAGTGACATTAAGGAAATCGAAAAGCAGCAGGAAGCTCACCAGGCGGAAATCGACAGAATTCAGTCGGAAATCGATAAGCTTGCCGCAGAAGAGGACAAAGCTCAGGAATATGCCGATGCCATAAAGGAAAAGATAAGCATTATTGAAGGCAGAATCGACGAGACAAACGCCAATATCGTTACTCTTAACGAGAACATCAAGCTTATTGAAGAGGACCTTGAAAACCAGCGCCTTGAGTATAATGACGTAATGGAGCAGCTTAAAATAAGAATTAAGGCTCTTTACAAAATGGGTGACGTAGGTACCCTTGAAATCCTTATGAATTCCACAAGCCTTTACGATTTCTCACTTAAGGCAGAGGCTATTGAAAGAATGACCCAGCAGGATAAACAGCTTATGGGTGAAATTCAGAAATATATTGAAGCTACCAAGGATGAGCGCGATGCTCTTGAGGAGCAGAAAAAGATGGTTGCTGTGTTAAAGGTTTCCCTTGAAATCGACCAGCAGGATTTAAGTGAAGAGTACTTGGAGTATGCTAAGATAATTGCCAAGCTTCAGGCTCAGCAGAGCGAAAAGCAGGAGCTTATTGAAGAAATTGAGCACGAGGATGCCGAGCTTGAATCTCAGATTCAGGACCTTATCGCTGAAAAGAAGCGTATAGAGGAAGAAGAGAGAAAGAAGCGTGAGGAAGAAGCCTTAAAGCAGCAACAGCAGCAACAGCAGCAGGGTAACTCCGGCGGTACTATTTATAATCCTCCCACATCCGGCTCAAGCGGCGGACTTTACGGCGTATGGCCCTTACCCGGCTACGGCCTTAGCTACATAACTCAGTATTACGGCAACGACGGTCACCGCGGTCTTGACATAGGCGCTCCTTACGGCACACCTATCGTAGCAGTTGCGGACGGCGAAGTTTTAAGCGCCAGCTACCATTGGTCCTGGGGTAACAACGTTCTTATTTACCACAACGGCACTTACTCCACACGTTACGCTCACATGAGCTCCATGGCTGTTTACGCAGGCCAGTACGTAAACCAGGGTCAGGTAATCGGCTTTGTCGGTAACACAGGCTACAGCTTCGGTAACCACTTACACTTCGAGGTTTACCAGAACGGCACAAGAATCAATCCCTATCCCTTTATAACCTGATAAATTTTGCGAGACTTCTTATGAGGTCTCGCATTTTTTTGTGGGTGCCCTTCGCCTTGGTTATACATCCCCTTGAGGGGAAGGCTGTATTGCCGTCGCATACCATTAACGTGTCGGCGGGCGCGTACGCAAACACGAAGTGTTTCGACGTCGATTTCGTAAGAAATCTGGCATCACTTCTCATTCCTCACTCGCCACAACGTGGCGCTTTGCGTCGCAGACCCTTTTCTCTTCACTCTTCTCTCTTCAGTTTTCGCTCTTCACTTAGCGTAGCCTCCCTACGGTTGGTGCAATCTCGCTTGCGCGACGGACAACAGTAAATGTTGTCCCTACGAATGTCACTGTCCCCTCGCAGAAAACATTAATTGCGTCGCAGACCATTAACGTGTCGTAGACACGCATCACTAGTGAAACGTCATCACTTGCGTAGCATGTATCACTCCTCACTCGCCACAATGTGGCGCTATGGGGAGCCGAGAACACAACGGGGAGGGTGGTCGAGCAACACTTTGCGGGACGAAAAAGGGACAGGAGTAAATCCTGTCCCTACGTATATACATTCATTGCCGTCGCAGACCTTTAACTGCCATAGGCAATATCACTCGGAGTTAACCGAATAACACTGCGAAGCAATATAACTCGCCACAGGCGAATAAAACAAAAGGGAGAGCCGCCTATGACGGTTCTCCCTGAATTATTAAAGAATATCAAGTGTGAAGTCGAAGGTGAAGTTTTCCTCGTCCATTCTGTACTGAGGTAAAAGCTGAGGACCGCAGGAGTTACTGCCCACGCCGCTCATACGGTAGTCGATGCAAAGAACGGTATCGCCGCACTTGTTAAGCTCGTAGTTGTGCATTTTGGTGTAAAGCTCCTCCTGAGTATACTCGGAAACATTGAAGCTGAAGTCCTTTTTGGCTGTTACTGTTAAAGCGTTGTAGCCGTCGGAAAGGGTTACGTACTTGGTGCCGTAGTGGGAGCTGTTTTCCTGAGGTTTGATGTAATCCTCGTGCATATCCTCAACTCTCTCGGCAAATAAGCCAAGGTAAGAAGCTCTGTGCTTATCCTGGTAGCTTTCGAAGGGACCGTAGCCAAAGTACTCTGCCATATTGAATTCTTTGGGCATAAACATTCTTATACCGAAACGGGGCAGGAATACAAGCTCTGTATCGCGGGTACAATCCATCTTACAGTTAACGTTACCCACAGCGTCAATTGTCCAGAGAAGGTCAACGTAAAGGATTCTCTTGATAACATCAGCCGCAATACCTAACTTGCAGTTAACGTAAGCCAAGCCGTCCTTAACCTCAAAGGAAGTGCTGTAAACACGGACCGTGTGTCTGTCATAGCCGCAGCTTTCCCACTTTCTTCTTATGTACATATCGTTGTCGGTAGGTGCACGGAAGATGTTGAACTCCATGGGCTTGGTGATAACGGCGCTGTTATTTTTTACCATTGTATCGAAAAGGCCGGTCTTCTTATTAATGCAGTAAACAAACTTATCGTTGGAGATAAAGAGCTTTGTTCTGTCCTCAAGAATTTCAATTGCGCCTGCCTTAAGCTCAACGGGTTTAATGGGAGCGTCACGGTAAATAAGCTGGTCGAAGCCTAAGTCAAAGCCTTCCTCGTAGAAAGGTGTTTCGTACTTAGCTGTGTAGTAAAGCATAACCGTTACGTTGTCGCCGTCCTGCAAGCCTTCTATTTTATAATCGCGGCTTTCCCTTGGCTCGATGTTAGCATCGGCAATATATCCGCAGTGAACTGTTTCGCCGTCCACCTGAACCTCGTAGCTTACGTTTGCGTAGCCATCGGTGTTGGTGAAGTCCAGCATATTTGTAAGGGTGATAATGCCCTCTTCTTTATTTGCCCACTTTGCTCTTACGGGGCGAAGAACGTTTTTGTATTCAATTAAACCTAAGTGAGGAGTTCTGTCGGGATATACTAAGCCATCCATACAGAAGTTGCCGTCGTGAAGAACTTCGCCGAAGTCGCCGCCGTAGCGGTAGATGTCGCGGCCGTCGGGTGTTTTGCCGCCGTAAACCGCGTGGTCACACCATTCCCAGGCATAACCGCCGATTAAACCGTCGTGCTTCATAACTGTTTCGAAGTAATCCTCAATATCGCCGGGGCCGTTACCCATACAGTGGATGTATTCGCAAAGAATGTAGGGGAGCTTTTCGCCGTCCTTTTCAAAGTACTCGTCAATTTCCTTTAAGGAGGGGTACATTCTTGAGTGAACGTCAAGGTTATGTATATCCTTCTCTTCAAAGTAAGCTCTGTGGCCTTCGTAGTGAACGAGTCTTGAGGGGTCATATTCCTTTGCCCACTTGGCAGCCTTAGCCATATTCTCGCTGAAGCCTGCCTCGTTACCTAAGGACCAGAAAATTACTGCAGCGCAGTTCTTATCCCTTACAACGTTTCTCTGAACACGGTCCAAAATAGCCTTCTCAAACATAGGCAGGGAAACGATGTCGTCAATATGGTTTCTTTCAGCGCAGTCGCCGGACATGCAGCCTGAGCCGTGGCTTTCTAAATCTGTTTCACCTACAACGTAAAAGCCCATCTCGCTGCAAAGCTGGTTGAACCAGGGTGCGTTTGGGTAGTGGGAGGTTCTTATACCGTTTAAGTTGTGCTGCTTCATAAGGAGTAAATCCTCAATAGCCTGCTCGGGGGTGATATAGTAGCCTGTTACGGGGTCGCTGTCGTGACGGTTGGTACCGAAAATCTTGATGTTTTTGCCGTTTAAGTAGATAACGCCGTTTTTAACTTCAATCTTTCTTAAGCCTACCTTCTGGCAGATAACCTCGTCCTCGGTTTTAAGAACGAGAGTGTACTGGTAGGGGTACTCGGCAGACCAGAGCTCGGGGTTATCAAGCTCAAAGGTAATGCGGTTGTTTTCTTCCTTAGCAGAATCGATTACGTTACCCTCTGCGTCAAGAAGCTCACATTCAACCTTGGGTAAACCGGATTTGATAATGTCCGTGCTGATAAATGCCTTTGTGAAATCCTCGTTTAAATCTGTGTGTACAAAATAGTCACGGATATTCTCGTCAGGGCGGAAAAGTACGTATACATCCCTGAAAATACCGCTCATTCTTAATTTATCCTGACATTCAAAGTAGGAGCCGTCACACCATTTTAATACTAAAACCGTGATGCTGTTCTCGCCTTCAACCAAAAGGTCGCTTACTTCAAATTCACTTGTGGAGTGGGAAACCTGGCTGTAGCCTACGAATTCGCCGTTGACCCAAACGTAGAAGCAGCTGTCCACACCTTCAAAGTTAATGAAGCTTCTGTACTTTAAATCCTCCTCGTTAACTTCGAAGGTTCTTGCGTAAAGACCGCAGGGGTTATCCTGAGGAACGTAAGGGGGGTCACAGGGGAAGGGGTAGCGCACGTTTATGTACTGGTGAGTGTCGTAGCCTAAATTCTGCCAGTTGGAGGGGACTTCTATCATGTCCATCTCGTCCTCACAAAGGTAAATCTCACCTGACTCTGCACTAACGCTGAAAGCATCTGCAAATGAGGGGTAGTACTTGAAGTTCCATGTGCCGTTTAAATAATGTATACGGCTTGAAACTTCGTTTTCTGCCTCGGCATCACTTGCAAAGGGAATGAAGTAGCTTCTTGGCTGGCAGGTGCCAACGTGAAGCACGTCCGGGTTTTCGTGGAAAAACTGAAATTCCATTTTTCTTTTCTCCTTTTACTTTTATATAAATTTCATTGGGTTCGGTGTGTTAAATGTAACTTGCCTTCCCCTCGAGGGGAATGTATAACCAAGGTGGAAGGCACCCACACTATACTGCCTTCCCCTCGAGGGGAAGGGGGACCATCGTAAGATGGTGGATGAGGTGGAATAATATATCATAGAAGCTCCCGCCACCTCATCAGTCTTCCAAAGCGGACAAGACGCTTTGGAATCCAGCTTCCCTTCAAGGGGAAGCCTGTTTATATTCGCTTGTTCACAATCCCATTAAGGAAAGAGTACATATGAGCACGATACCACTTTCCCCTCAAGGGAATGTATAACCAAGGTGGAGGGCATTCCGCACTATACTGCCTTCCCCTCGAGGGGAAGGGGGACCATCGTAAGATGGTGGATGAGGT
>JAGBID010000174.1 GCA_017935165.1 Clostridia bacterium | reverse complement strand
TGCCCCACACTATTCTGCCTTCCCCTCGAGGGGAAGGTGGCACGACCGACGGGAGTGACGGATGAGGTGGCGGGAGTGTCATTAAACGAAAAACACCTCATCCACCATCTTACGATGGTCCCCCTTCCCCTCAAGGGGAAGGCTGTATTGCAGACTCTTCTCTCTTCACTAAAAAAAGAGGGGTTCTCCCCCTCTTTTAATCTTTTATTAAAGTGTTACGCCGTCTTTGAATATTGCTAAATCGTGCTTATCAAGCATTTCGCACTTTGCCTTTTTCTCGCCTGAGGCTATTGCCTTTACGAAGTCGAAAAATTCTCGTGACAAATCCTCCATACTTACGCCTTCCAAAAGCTTACCTGCGGAAAAATCTATCCAGGAATGCTTCTTGTTTGCTAAGCTTGGATTACTTGCTATTTTAACCGTAGGCACGGGGCAGCCGAAAGGTGTGCCGCGTCCCGTTGTGAAAAGCACAATATGGGCGCCGGATGCCAAAAGAGCGTTGCTTGCAACTAAATCGTTGCCGGGTGCCTGCAAAAGGCTTAAGCCTTTCTTCTTAACGGGGTCGCCGTAAGAAAGCACGTCCTCCACAATTGCCTTGCCGCCCTTCTGAGTACAGCCAAGGGACTTATCCTCAAGAGTTGTTATACCGCCTGCCTTGTTGCCCGGGGAGGGATTTTCGTCCGTTTTCTCACCGTAGCGCATAAAGTACTCTTTAAAGTTATTTATAAGCTTAACTGTTTTCTCGAATTCATTTTCGGTTCTGCAGCGGTTCATAAGTATTGTTTCGGCACCGAACATTTCGGGTACTTCCGTTAAAATAGTACTGCCGCCCTTTGAGATAAGCATATCGGAGAATTTACCTACCAAGGGGTTGGCTGTAATACCTGAAAAACCGTCAGAGCCGCCGCACTTAAGACCGATTATAAGCTCACTTACGGGGCATTTTTCGCGCCTGTATTCACTTGCGTAGGCAACGAGGTTCTTTATAATTTCATCGGCAACCGCCAATTCATCCTCATATTCCTGACATACAAGGAACTTAACTCTTTCCTCGTCATATTCGCCCAGATACTTTTTAAGCTCGCCGATATTGCCGTTTTCACAGCCAAGACCAACAACCAGCACAGCCGCCGCGTTGGGGTGGCGGATAAGACCTGAAAGGTATTTTAAAGTAAGCTCCTGGTCGGCGCCAAGCTGACTGCAGCCGTAGGGATGGGTGTAAGAATAGATGCCGTCAATATTTTCGTTCAAATACTTCTGAGCATTCTTTTCCATCTCTCTTACAATGGAGTTGACACATCCAACGGTGGGAACTATCCACACCTCGTTTCGGATTCCAACCTTGCCGTCCTTACGCTTGTAACCCATAAAGAATTCCTCCTGAGTAGGAGTTAATTCCTCAAAGTCGGGCTCGTAGGTATAGCTTAAAAGCTTTCCTAAGTTTGTTTTTACGTTATGGGTATGGACGTGCTTACCCTAACCGATATTTTCTGTGGCATGACCGATGGGAAAGCCGTATTTTATTACGTTTTCATTCTCCGAAATATCCCTTAAAGCTATCTTGTGGCCTGCAGGGATGCTGTCCAGAGCTTCAATTTCAACATTATCAAGGGTGAATTTTTCGCCCTTTATTACGGTCTCGATGGCAACCGCCACGTTATCATCCTGATGTATTTTTAATAATTTCATTTTATTTAATAATCTCCTTGACAGCGCATACGGGGCAGGCTTTAAGAGCTTTAAGGTGCTCTGTGACCTTCTCGGCAAAGCCTTCAAGCTTATTTAAGTCCTCACCCCAGAAGCTTTCATTACCGCAAACAAGCTTAACAAACTCAGCTTCATCCCTTAAGCTGTTCTCAGCAAAGAACTCCATAACAGCTTTATCGTCGTGGATTACGTACTCGTCACCCTTATTTCTCTTAGCGTGTAAGCCGTCCTCACGTAAATCGCTTGAAGAGTAGAAAGCAAGTAAAGCTGCAAAGGAGAAGGTTAAAAGCTTGGGAAGCTGACCCTTACTCTTAAGGCTATCCTTTAATGAGGGCAAGCAGCGGGACTTCCACTTGGACACGCTGTTTAAAGATATGGAAAGAAGTGCGTGGTCGATGAAGGGGTTTTCAAATCTCTCATAAACGGAGCTTGCAAAAGCCTTAACCTCATCTAAATTCAAAGGTACCTCGGGTACGATTTCCTCGTCAACAACTTTTCTTACGTACTTGCCCATAACCTCGTCATACATACAGTCCCTGACGATATCGAGGCCGTAAAGGTAGCCTGCAAGTACGCTTGAGGTGTGGGCGCCGTTTAAAACTCTTACCTTTCTCTCGCGGTAAGGCTTCTGATTATCTGTAAAAATTACGGGCAAACCGATTTTATCAAGGGGTAATTCCTCGCTTATGTCTTTGTCGCTTTCAATTACCCATGCGCCGAAAGGCTCGCCTACGTCCAAAAGCTCATCTTCATAGCCTAATTTTTCGCAAAGTGCAGCTGCCTCGTTTCTGGGATAGCCTGTAACGATTCTGTCAACAAGTGTGCTTGTAAATACGCAGGCTTCATCCACCCAATTTTCAAAGTCCTCGCCTAAATTCCAAGCCTTAATAAGCTCCTTAACGCAGTTTTTAAGCTTGATGCCGTTATCCTCAATAAGCTCAACGGGTAAAATGATAAGGCCTTTGCTTAAATCGCCTTCGAATGCTTTATATCTTTCATATAAGAACTTTGTAAGCTTGCCGGGGTAGGTTGCGGGTAAGCCTTCAAAATTATCGTTCCTGTCAAGAGTTATACCCGCCTCGGTAGTATTTGATACTACGAAACGAAGGGTCTCGCAGGAAGCAAGAGCCATATACTCCTGATAATCTTCCTTAGCATCCAAAACCTTCTGTACAGAGGTAATAACACGGCTTTCGTTTACAACTTCGCCATTTTCCTTACCGCGAAGAATTACTGTATACAAATTATCCTGATTTTTAAATCTTTCAAGTGTGCCGAAGTCAATAGGCTTTATTATAGCTATGTCGCCGTCAAATACACCTTTTTCGTTAGCTATGTCTATCATATAGTCAACAAAAGCACGAAGGAAGTTACCCTCGCCGTACTGCATAACCTTGATAGGTCTCTTGGTTTCTCTTGTGAATTTCTCGTTGATTTTCTGCATTTTTATACCTCTTTCTGTTTTGCTCAGGTCTTGCACCAACTAAACCTGCACCGCATTATTCAAACAGCACACATTGTTTTTAAGCCTGAGGATCTATCCATTATTTTTACGTGGAGATTTTCGAAACTGCTAATAATAATTATAAAAACTTCTCAATATAAAGTCAAGGATTGTTGAAAAGTTCACAAAAAGAGGTTATAATATAATAAATATTTTTCGGAATTTATTAAGAGGAGAATTATTATGAGCTTTATACACAACGATTTTATCCTGCAGACAGAAACCGCCAAGGCACTTTACCACAAGTATGCCGAGAATATGCCCATTATCGACTACCATTGCCATATAAATCCCAAGGAGATTTACGAGAACCGTAAGTTTGAAAACATAACACAGATCTGGCTTGGCGGCGACCACTATAAGTGGAGACTCATCAGAAGCAACGGCGTTTGCGAGAACGAAATAACAGGCGACGCTGACGACAAGACAAAGTTTATGCACTTTGCTAAGATGCTCCCCAAGGCTATAGGCAACCCAATGTACCATTGGTGCCACTTGGAGCTTAAGAGATATTTTGGCTATGACGGTATCTTAAACGAAAATACTGCTGAGGAAGTTTGGAACCTTTGCAACGCTAAGCTTCAGGAAGATTCTATGTCCGTTTGCTCCATTATCGAAAAGAGCAATGTTAAAATGATAGGCACAACCGACGACCCCATTGACGACCTTATCTGGCACAAGAAAATAAGGGACGAAAACAAGTGCACAGCAAAGGTACTCCCCTCCTTCCGCCCCGACAAGGCAGTTAACATTGATAAAGCAGGCTTTACTGATTATATTGCAAAGCTCGCCGCTGCTGCAGGCATTGAGATTAATTCTGCTGAGGACGTTAAGAAGGCTCTTACACTGCGTTTAGAGTACTTCTGTGAGCTTGGCTGTGCTGCTTCCGACCACGGCTTGGACTACGTTTACTACAATGAAGCTACAGACGAGGAAGTTGAGGCTATATTCAAGAAGGCTATGGCAGGCGAAAAGGTAACACGTGACGAAGCTGAAAAATACAAAACAGCCATTATGCTTCACGTTGGCAGAGAGTACGCTAAGAGAAACGTTGTAATGCAGCTTCACTACGGCGCACAGAGAAACACAAACACAGCTAAGTTCAATAAGCTTGGTCCCGACACAGGCTTTGACTGCATCAGCACATATAACTGCGGCGAAGCTATCACAGCTTTCCTTAATGCACTTGAAATTGACGGTTTACTTCCCAAGACAATTCTTTACTCCTTAAACCCCGGCGACAACCAGCTCCTTGACACAATCATCGGCTGCTTCCAGGGTACTGAGGCAGCAGGCAAAATCCAGCACGGCTCTGCATGGTGGTTCAGCGATACTAAGTCCGGTATGGAAGCACAGCTTGAATCCTTGGCTAACCTTTCCATCCTCGGCAATTTCGTTGGTATGCTTACTGACTCCCGCTCCTTCCTCTCCTACACACGCCACGAGTATTTCAGAAGAATCCTCTGCAACCTCTTTGGCAAGTGGGTTGAAAACGGCGAATATCCCGCCGACGAACAGCAGCTTGGCCAGATGGTAGTGGACATCTGCTACAACAACGCCAAGAGATATTTCTCACTTTAATAATGGTTTTACCTCAGCTCCCCTGCGAATGAAGGAAGGGCAGGTAATCAAAAAGATAATATTTAATATAGCAAAGACGGGTAAGATATAAAGCTTTGTGTTTCCACCTCATCCGTCTCACAAACAAGTTTGTTCGCCACCTTCCCCTCAAGGGGAAGGCGGTTTTATAAGGTGAATTAAATATGAAAATAACAACCGTACTGTTTGACCTGGACGGAACACTCCTGCCTATGGACCAGGACACTTTCGTAAAGGACTACTTCGGCAGATTATCAAGAAGACTTATCCCCCAAGGCTACGAACCAAAGTCTTTGATAAACGCTATATGGGCAGGCACCGCAGCAATGGTAAAAAATGACGGCTCCTCTACGAATGAAGAAGCCTTCTGGAAAAAGTTCTGCGAAATATTCGGTGATGCCGCCAAAAAGGATATGCCCTACTTCGATGCCTTCTACCGCGAGGAATTTGATTTGGTTAAAGCCTCCTGCGGCTATACCGAAAAAGCAAAGGAAGCCGTTCAGAGAATAAAGGCTATGGGCTTCAAAGTAGCCTTAGCCACCAACCCAATATTCCCCTCTATTGCAACCGAGTACCGTATGCAGTGGGCAGGCCTTGACAGAAATGATTTCGAGCTTTACACAACCTACGAAAATTCCTGCCACTGCAAACCGAACGTAGATTATTATAAGGACGTTCTTTCCGCTTTAGCTGTTAAGCCTGAAGAATGTTTAATGATTGGTAACGACGTAACAGAGGATATGATAGCCGAAACCTTAGGTATGAAAGTTTTCCTTCTTACCCATTCCTTAATCAATAAGGAAAATAAGGATATTTCAGTTTACCCAAACGGAAATTTTGAGGACCTTATTAGATTTATTGAAAACCTAAACGCATAAAAAATGCCCGAAAAGGTTAATTCCTTCTCGGGCGCTTTTTTATTCAGTTTCGCTGAGCCAGGTTCTTACTTGTTCTACTTTTTGTGCATCGCTTATGGGTATAATACCGTTATCTGCAGCTTGTGTATATATTAACGATTTATCTGAAATTCGGCAAAGAGCAATTATGTACTCCTTATCTTTTTCAAGGCTGTTTTTAAAGCAGGTTACATATATTAATCCATTTTCACCGTCACTGCTATATGACACCCCATTAACAGATTCTAAAACCTCACAGGTATACGTTGTTGTCGGTGCTTCTGTTCCATCTGTAAGTACTCCGCACACCTTAACCTTAAAAAGTACATCTGTATTTTTCACAACAGTTTCAAGGCTTTCATTTCGGAATATATTTTTCGTTGTTTCCTTGCTATGTCCGACTTTATTTTCTGTTTCCTTAAAATAAGCTCTTAAATCTCCGTTATATTTCTCTGCAACAGTTTTATAAACGTTTTCATTCTCTTTTAAAAGCTCGTCAACCTTTTCATAAGGTATAACATTAAGTCCTACAAAATAATATTGCGGTTTTTCATAGAAAAGGTCATCCCTCCTGATAAGTGGAATTATGTATTTTTCACCTTCATTAAAAGTCAGGGAATTAAAGCCGTATTGGTCAGTACCGTTTCCCATATTATCATTTTTAAACTCTATTTCCGATTCGGTTACGTTTCCGTACAAAATTTCAATAACCTTGAATTTGTACGTCATAAAATCATCATTCTCTTTAAAGGATATAAATTCTGCCGTGACGGCTGCTGTACTGTTTGTTATTGTGTTATCAAACCCTATCTCCGACTCTGCTATCATTACCGCTTGCGTCATAGATTCCACGTGTTTTTGTGATTTTATTCTATTTTGATTATGATTATATATCAGTACAGAAGTTAATACTACTAAACATACCGCTGCAATAACGGTAACAAAGACTTTCTTGTTTTTCATAAATAACTCCTTTCTATGCCAAATCATACACTTGTTTTAAATGCGTGATTTTTTTCTTAAGTTTCATCTAAGCAGTACCTTGACGGAATCTCGTTTTCTTCCGGGATTTTTATTTAATTACAACGCACAGGGCGTTGGGTATTTTTAAGGTTTCAAAGGCCTTTTCTGAAAGGCCTTTTTCATCCAGCCTGAATAAGGTTACTGTGCCGCTTACTTCATTACAGCAAACAAGTATGTCGTCAATAATATCGAAGTCCCTGGGCCAGTTACCGCACACGTCTATAAATCCGATATTTTCAAAATATCCCTTATTCTTTTTAAACACGGCAATAGTGTTACTGCCGCGGTTGGAGCAGTAAATTTTATCACCCGGAATTTTCACAGCTGCCGCGGTGCTAAAACCTTTAAAATCTTCAGGCAGGGTACCAATTTCGCTGATATAAGTTAAATTTCCGCCCTCATATTTAAAGGAGAGAAGCTTGTTGCCAAGCTCACAGAGGCAGTATAAAATTTCTCCGTCAAATATAATATGGCGTGGACCTAAGCCGTCCTCCACCTTTGTTTCGCTTACTAAATTAAAATCAAAATCATAGATGAATATTTTATCAAGTCCCAAATCGGTAACCGCTATATATTTCTTATCGGGGGTCAGAATTACGCAGTGGGTGTGAGGCATTTCCTGCCTTTTTAAATCCACCTTTTCGCTTTTAAATTCTCTGTCGGTGTGGATTTTAAGTATGTCGGGAGTTTTAAATATTGAGCCCGAAGTGTAATTGACGGCAAAAATATCCTCCCCTGCCTTTTCAAGGTGGCAGGCTTCCACTCCTAAGGTGGAGGTAAAAAGCAGCTGTTTGCCGATAAGGTCGCCATCCATTTTATGCACAAGCAAGGCGCTGTCGGAATTTTCCTTATAGGGGCATTTAAGCAAGGTGTAAATTTCCCCGTCCCTGATTATTGAGTACATAGGCTCGGGGCAATGGGTTTTATTTATAAAGCGGGTTTCACCCTTTTCATTTAATTCATAATGGTAAATTCCGCCGTCTTTGGTGCAGGAATCAATATAAAGCTGATACATAAAATCACTCCTTTTCTTTATTATACTCATTTTATTCTCTGAATGCAACTGACAGATGCGAAAGCATAATCGCAAGAGGGGGACAACCCTGTTATAATTACTGTAATTTCTATCGCCATCGCGTAAGTGGGATTTTGAAAACTTTACAAATGATGTAAATACCCGCAGGGCGTAATCAAATGCTTACGCATTTCCTGACAGCATAAATGCTGTCACTACCTTATAAATATAAAGAAATAAATAAAAATTAAAAAAGTACACATCTCCCACCTCATCCCGCCTCCACCGTGGTCACGTAGTGCCTCGTAAATTCGAAGACGGCAGGATGAGAATTTTTGTAAGTGGAGCTGCTGAAGCCGTCAGGCTGAAGCTGAGGGGTTCGAATAAAAACTAATAAAAATTAAAAAAGTACACATCCTACCACCTCTTCTCGCCTCCCCCGTGGTCACATAGTGCCTCGTAAATTCGAAGACGGCAGGATGAGAATTTTTGAAAGGGGATGGTGCTAAATTTCTTCGAAATTATGACGGAGGGTTTTTCCAAAGAAATAATAAAAATTAAAAAAGTACACAAACTTTTTACAAATAATATATTTTCAAATCGCAAATTTTCTGCTATAAATATATTAGTAAAAGAAAGGAGCAAAAAATATGCCTATAAGACTTAATGATGATAAGGAAGTAGTGGCAAAGATCCGCGAAGGACTTAAGAAAAAAGGCGGTTACTGCCCCTGCAGACTTCAAAAAACCGAAGACAACAAATGCATCTGCAAAGAATTCAGAGAGCAAATGGCCGACCCCGATTTCGAGGGTTACTGCCATTGTATGTTATACTACAAATACAAAGAATAATTAAAAGGAAAGGAAATTTAATATGGCACTTATTCACGTAACAAACGAAAACTTTGAAAAGGACGTTATGAAAAGCGAGAAAACCGTCCTTATCGACTTCTGGGCAACATGGTGCGGTCCCTGCAGAATGATAGCTCCCATTGTTGAGGAGATTGCTTCTGAGCGCCAGGACATTACAGTTGCTAAAATTGACGTTGACGAGGCAGGCGACTTAGCAGGCGCTTTCGGCATTACAAGTATCCCTACCTTAGTAGTTATGAAAAACGGCGAAATTACAAACAAGTCCGTTGGCTACCAGGGCAAGGAAAGCATTCTTAAACTATTATAATTTATTATAATTAAAAAAAGGAGAAATTATTATGGCAAAATGGAAATGTACAGTTTGCGGCTATATTCACGAGGGTGATTTACCCGAGGACTTCAAATGTCCCAAGTGCAAGCAGCCCGCAAGCAAATTCGTAAAAATTGAGGAAGCTAAAAAGAATCCCTACGCAGGCACAAAAACAGAGAAAAACCTTTGGGATGCTTTTGCAGGCGAATCTCAGGCAAGAAACAAGTATACTTACTTTGCTTCCGTAGCTAAGAAGGCAGGCTTTGAGCAGATTGCCGCTTTATTCCTGCAGACAGCTGACAACGAGAAGGAGCACGCTAAGCTCTGGTTCAAGCACTTAGGTGAATTAGGTAACACAGCCGAAAACCTCCTCCACGCTGCCGAAGGCGAAAACTACGAGTGGACAGATATGTATGACCGTATGGCAAGGGAAGCTGACGAGGAAGGCTTCCACGATTTAGCTGAGCAAATGAGAGGCGTTGCCGCTGTTGAAAAGTCTCACGAAGCAAGATACCGCGCACTTTTAAACAACGTTGAAAGCAAGAAGGTTTTTGAAAAGAGCGGTATTACAGTTTGGGAATGCCGTAACTGCGGCCACATTATGGTTGGCACAAAGGCACCTGAGCTCTGCCCCGTTTGCGCACACCCCCAGGCTTACTTTGAAGTAAGAAAAGAAAATTATTGATTAATTTACAACAAAAAAATTGCGGATCGGTTCAATTTGAGCCGACCCGCTTTTTTATTTATCCCGCTATAAAATCACTCAATGAACATTTTGCCTGTGTGCCACTCGGGATTGCCGTGGTGCTTGATGTAAATGCGGTTCATTTCGATTCCTGCAACCCAGTTTAACACCTGACACATTTTTCTTGAATAGTTCTTTAAATCCTCGGAAGGAGGAGTGTTGTTGGCTGCTACGTCGATAAGAGCGCAGTCGCCGCCCTCTACTGTTCCGAAATAGAGGTTACAACCGTCAATAACCTCCGCCATTGTAACAGGTGCGGATTTACCGGGAATAAGGCTTATGGAATTCATAGCTTCCGCGGCTATTTTTTCCACCTGCTCCTTTGTAAGTGATTTTGATATTCTGATTTGTACGTAAGGCATAATTTGCACCTCCATTTTTGATGGTTTTATTATACCCGTAATACATAGTGTTTGCAACTATTTTTTAATATATAAGCAGACTGTAAAGTGATTTTTTAAGTATCCTTATTGTAGGGACGAACTGTGTTCACCCCTACGTTAAGATTTGAGTATAATTAATTATTATTCTGGCTGTCGATTACGCAGTCGATGGTAAGCACTACCGCCAAAGCGAAAAGCTCGTCCATAGGGTTTGCTATGGAAAGAACGTAGCTGTCGCCCCAGGTCATCCATTCCTTTGTAATGGACACTACTGTTTCGCCCTGCCTTGTTACCTCATAATCGTGGCACCAGAATTCGCCCTCGACCTCCCAGTCAAGGCCTTCTATTACGTACCTTGGTGTAAAGAAGGTAAATTCCTTTATAATGGTAGCAATCTCCCTGCCTTCTGAATAGATAACGTACTTTGGCATTAAAAGGGAGAATTCCTGCTTGATGAAAAGTACCTCGTTGCCGCTTACGTCATAGACGTGAAGCTTTTTACCGAAGGAGAAAACCTCCCCCTCCACGAAGTATCTGTCCACGCCCCATTGGTCCTTGACGGTGAATTTATCACCCCAGGAAAAAACCTTTTGTTTTATGTAAAGTTCCATACGCCCTCCGTTTTATTTAATCCTCATTGTTTTCCTCAAGCTCCAGACGGTTTTTAAGGAACATTTCAGCTTTATTTTTACTTTCCTTGTTTCTGTCACCAAACTTAGAGCTGCAGTCAATAATAAAAAGGAACAGCGCTATGACGCCTGAAATTATAAGTAAAGCCGTGGGAAGTATAGAAAGAAATTCTAAATTTCTGTTTAAAGCGGTAATATAAGTAATTGCCAGACCAAGAAGGAAGATAAGTACAATTTCAAGCCATGAAACAGAGGAGATTTCCTCTATTCTTACGGCACAGCCCTTTTCTTTTTCCTCTATTTTTACTTTAAAACGCGCAGTTGAAATAAGCTGATCGTGGGAAAATTCATCGTGTCTGTAGAATTCCAGCGACCTGACTCTGAAAATAAATCCGCCCAAGACTCCTAAAAATCTGTAGCCGACGGTGAATCTGTTTTCCTTTTTCAGCTCACGCAGGATTTTCTTTATTTCTTTTTTATTATATTTTGAAAAAAAGCGCTTTTCCTTTGTCATATTTACCTCCTTTTTATTTAAGTTAGGTCTTAGTGGACCACCGGGGACGGTGGTCCCTACGTACGTCCCGGTTCCCTTGCAGGAAATATTTATTGCCGCGCCACGCAATTATTCATTAATTCATAGCGCCGGTAAGGATTTTTGCAAGCTCGCTCTGACCGTCCAAGATAACTGTGTTCTCGTCACCTGAAAGGCTCTGCTTTAAAGCGTCAAGAGCTAAAGTGAACTCGTAGAATTCCTTTTTGTCCGCGCTGTCGTAAGCTTCGGCAAGCATTCTCATATACTCAGCTTCACCCTCAGCCACAAGCTTTGCAGCTTCAGCCTCTGCGTTTGAAACGATGATGTTAACCTGCTTGTCAACGTCGTTCTTTATGATGGAAGCCTCGTAGTTACCGTCCGCTGTATATTTTTCAGCAATCTGGTTTCTTTCACTTATCATACGGGAGTAAACCGCATTAAGGTTACTTTCGGGAAGGTCAAAGCGCTTTATTTTAATATCCTCAACCTCAATGCCGTAAGACTTTGCAAGCTCGCTTACAGTTGTGCTGATGCCTGCGTAAATATCGTTACGCTTTGCGCCGTCGTCCATATTTATGATATCCGCCTGAGCCAAAGTACCCATTACTGTTTTTAGCTCGTTGTAGGTAAGGTCGTTAAGTCTGTCCTCAGCTACGGAGGTAGAGCCTAATGTCTGGTAGAACTTAAGAGGGTCGGTGATTTTCCAGAGGATATAACAGTCAACCGTCATATTCTGCTTGTCACTTGTCAAAACCTCTGAGGGAGGAATATCGTAAAGTGTTGTGGCTTTGCTGAAATACTTAACGCTGTCGATAAAGGGTATTTTGAAGTGAATGCCGGATTCACCTGTGGTATCGATAATCTTTGAAAATCTTACTGTACAAGCGTACTGATTTTCTGCAACTGTAAAGAATGAGTTGGCGCCTACTATAAGAAGGAGTGCTACTATAACGCCTATAATAATTTTCTTTTTCATTATTCTGTTACCTCCTCTTCCACATTTGCTTCAGGTACCTGATATGAAGGTGCCTGATAGCTTGTGGAACTACTCTGTTCCTTTCCCTCTACAATACTTTCAAGGGGTAAGAACATCTCCACGTTACTGCCGTCACCTGTGTTTATGTAAAGCTTAACGTCGGGTAAAATCTCGCTGATTGCTTCGTAGTACATTCTGGACTTGGTGATGTCGGGGTTTTCCTTATATTCAACGTACATAGCTTCAAACATAGCAACCTGCTCGATAGCCTCGTTGATTCTTTTCTGCTTTAAGTACTCTGCGTTCTGAATAAGCTTATCCGCCTGAGCCTTAGCGTCGGGAAGCTTTGCATTCTGGTAAGCAAGGGCATCGTTCACAACTGTTTCAGCCTGCTGCTTAGCTGTTTCAACAGCCTTGAAGGCTTCAATAACCTCCTGAGTGGGAGGCTCAGCATCCTGAATTCTTACGTCGATTAAGGTTAAGCCGATGTTATATTTGGAAAGGATCTCGGTTACAAGGTCCTTTACCTGCATCTGGATGTTCTCCTTACCGTCGGTAAGTACGCTGTCAACTGTGGAGGAGCCAACAACGTTTCTTATCTGGCTCTGGATAAGGTTCTTTAAAATAAGCTCAGGGGAATCGGATGCAAAAAGGTATCTTTCAGGGTCGGAGACCTTATACTCGATAATGAAGTCCACGTTAACAATGTTGTAGTCACCGGTGATCATAGAGCTTTCGTCGTTCTTTACCTTATAATCGCCGTTTGACTGTGTGCTGTAGCCAAGCTCGATTTTCTGGTAAACGTTAACGTCAACCTTGTGCTCCTGCTGAATACCGAAGGGCAGCTTGAAATGTACGCCTGCATCGGTTATGTCTGTTACCTTACCAAAGGTAGTTACAACTGCCTGCTGCTTATCGTCAACGGTGTAGAAGCAGGTAAAACCTCCGATAACAACCACTAAAGCCACAATAACCGAGATAACTATTTTAATTATCTTCTTTTTGTCGGGCTTATTCATATTTACTGTTACTACTTTTGGTGCTTTTGGCGGCTGATAGCCTCCGTAATTATTTCCTTCCATTTTTTTAAATTCCTTTCTTTTTATAAATTACCTCATATATTGAGGTTTTCTACCATATTTTCTGCCGTAGTTTTAAATCTTGAAGCTATATATGCTATAACCATTATTTTAAGAACTTCCTCTACCCTTTTCTTTGCTCCCTTATAAGGTTCGGAGTAATCCTTCAGGGTTTCGCTTAAAGCCTCCTGCCAGTTACCTTCATCATCAATACTTTTTGCTCTGGCTGCAAGCTTTAAAAAAGTAAAGTAAAGTGTGCTGTCGTCAATAATATCGTCGCTTTCATCGTCTAAGTCGCCATTTATGTAGGTTAAAAGTCCGCAAATTTTTTCAAGCGGCAAGGCGTTTTTCAGCATATTGATATTAATAATTCTGCAAAGCTGGTTTAAGCTGTAGTGCTTGTTTTCAGTCGGCGATAAAAAACCGCGCTTGACCCAATTTTGCACCATGTGACCTTCAAGTCCTGTTAAGCTTGTTACCTGACTTAAAAGCACACCCCCCAGCATAAACATAGATTTAAGCTGAGGCTCGAAAGTATCCACTTTATCTCTGTCCCACTTCAAAGCAGTACCCGGAATTATCCACTCCATATTTAATTCCTTTGCATTGATACTACACTGCAAAGTACCTCCTTCTTCAGATTTATATAGCAGTTATATGATTTTTTCTTACGGTATTATGATATTATCACACAATCACGTGATTGTCAATAGCAATTTAATGATTTTTTTGAATATTTTAAAATTGTTCATAAAATCTTATCTTTCCTGCTATTGACCGCAAAGCAAAAAAGTTATATATTATTTATTAGTATTTTGAAAGGAATTTTTAAAATGATTTTTAATAAAAAAGGCTTATTAACATTATTGATGATTTTAATTATTGCGCTTCTTTCTGCCTGCGCTTCCGAAGAAACAAAGACAGAATCTAAAAAAGGACCCACCGCCCTGGATGCTTACGTAAATGCCCTTGATGAGGACACTAAGTCCGACATCGAAAGGGACAAGGAATTTGACAACCGTACCCATGATAAAAGTGAGGAAAGTCCCATAAGCGAGGATATAAGAAGCTATGAAATTATGATAAAGGACGAGGTTTTAAAATTCCCCATGACACAGGAGGAATTAAGCAAAACTTCCTTTAAATACGTAGGCGAAACCGCTTTAAACGAAGTTACCGTCAAGCCCGGCATTAAATATGAGGCTTTATTCTCAAACGGTGAAAGCGAAGTTATTTTCAACCTTATGAATATGGGTGATGAGGATATTTCAGGTGACAAGGCTGTAGTTGCAGGCCTTTTCATTCAGTTTGATAAAGAAAATGCCTTAAAGCGTGAGGACGTAATTTTACCCCATAATATCCCCACAGCCAAAACTGACCTTAACAGCCTTAAAACAATTTACGGTGAGCCTGACGAAGTTTACCACGACAGCCAGGACGCTAACCCCAAGGCAAGCAAGCTTATTTACATAATACCCAAGGGCGTGGGCCTTTACAGCTATACGATTTTCGTAGATAACGAAAAACATCAGGTACGCGAAATAATTATCCTTAGTGCAATAAAATAAATTCAAATACTTATTGACTTTTTAATTTTGCGTGTTAAAATATATGTGTAAAAATTTGATATTTTCAAATTGCAGAGTTAAGAAAGAAATAACCGTCCAGAGAGTTCCTTGCTTGCTGAAATAGGAATACGGAGAAAGCTTTCGCGCCGCTCTAATATTTCGCTTATGCGGCAACCTTGGTGATGAATCAAGGCGGTGAACACCGTTATATGTATAAAGCGGTTAAGCTATCAGCTTGACAATTTGGGTGGTACCACGGGTATTTCCGTCCCATTGAGGATGGAAGTGCCCTTTTTTATTGCCTATAAATCATAATTAAAAATATTTTAAAGGAGACCATTAAAATGAAATGGACAGGACTTAATGAACTTCGTGAGAAGTACTTAAGCTTTTTTGAGTCTAAAGGTCATTTAAGACTTAAGAGCTTTTCACTTATCCCCAACAACGATAATTCCCTCTTGCTTATCAACTCCGGTATGGCACCTATGAAAAAGTACTTCACAGGTGAAGTTACACCCCCCAGAAAGCGCGTAACAACCTGCCAGAAGTGCATCAGAACTCCCGACATTGAGCGTGTTGGTATCACAGCAAGGCACGGCACCTACTTCGAGATGCTCGGTAACTTCTCCTTCGGTGATTACTTCAAGCACGAAGCTACAGCTTGGGCTTGGGAATTCTTTACAAAGGTACTTGAAATTCCCGCTGACCGCCTTTACTGCTCAATTTATGAGGAGGATGACGAGGCATTTGACATCTGGACAAAGGAAGTTGGCGTTGAGCCTTCCCACATCAAGCGTCTTGGCAAGGCAGATAACTTCTGGGAGCACGGCTCAGGTCCCTGCGGTCCTTGCTCTGAAATCTACTTTGAC
>JAGBID010000173.1 GCA_017935165.1 Clostridia bacterium | reverse complement strand
TCAGTTCCAAGTGAATATTTACTGCGTTGAAGACCCTTAACGTGCCGCAGACGCGTACGCAAACACGAAGTGTTTCGCCGTCGATTTCGTAAGAAATCTGGCATCACTTATCACTTCTCGTTCTTCACTTATTAGCGCCCAGCAGGCACTCGGTGTTATTGCCGTAGAAGATATCCTCATGGCCGCTGATAAGAGCGCAGAACTTATCGAATCTGTCCCAATCGTTATGAATGTCAAACTCGTAGGCGTGACCCCAGATATAGAACAGCTGAGGTTTATCCGGCTTCAGGGCGATAAATTCCCTTGCAAGCTCCTCAAGTTTATCCCAGTCGTGGTGGTGAACTGTTGGGTTAAACATAATAAGGTCATTTTGTAAATCAAAATTATATGTTGACGTGGTGGTACGGGCGTACTTAACGCCTGTGTTTTCCTTTATAAGCTTTGCCACGCGCTCATCAATGCAGTGGGTGCCGCCGGGGTAAGCCATTCCCACAACCTCGTAGCCTACAATCTCACTTAAGCGAACTCTGTCATACTCAACTTCGCAGATTATTTCGGCATCGCTTAAATCCTTTAAAGTGGGATGAGTGAGAGTGTGGACTGCTACCTCGTGATTCTTGTAAATTTCCTTGACTTCGCAGGCTCTCGGCTTACAGTGAGCCACGGTAACATCCTCGCGAACTAAACTGTTGTGAGTACCAAGGAAGCCGGAATTTATATTGAAGGTGCATTTAAGCCCGTATTTGTCAAGTATCTCAATAAGTCTTTTGTCCTGAAGTACACCGTCGTCATAGCTGAAGGTGACGGCTTTCATTTTTCCGTTAAACATAATTATTTTCCTTTCGGCTTGTATTTATTATTTTATGGTCGTGGATGCCGGGTGAGTTGCCTGTGAAAGGGGAGAAATTCCGGATTTCGGTAAGCTTGCACCCAAACAAAATAAGCTGCAGATTTCTCTGCAGCTTATTATACTATTATTTTGCATTGTTTGCAACGGGCTGATAGTTTTTATCAGGTGATGAAACGGAGAGGGGTAAGCGGTAGCTCTTCTTGTATTTCTCGTAATACTCGTTGAACAAAGGCTCTCCGTTCTTAACGTTGTCAAGATATTCGTGGGTGTCAAGGCTGTCCTGGTCAATCTGAATCTGGCAGGCAGCGATGTTGGAGCAGTGGTCGGAAATTCTTCGGAAGTTTGTGATGATATCTGTAAGAACAAAGCCGAGCTCGATTGTGCACTTGCCGTCCTGAAGTCTCTTGATATGACGGCTTTTAAGTTCGCCGCCTAAAAGGTCAATAACCTGCTCAAGGGGTTCAACCTTGTAGGCTAAATCGTCATCGTGCTTTTCGAAGGAGTTGAAGGTGATGTTAACAATATCCTTAACTGCTTGAGTGAACACCTCAACCTCAGCTGTAGCTTTTTCGCTGAATACAATTTTCTTAGTTTTGATTTCGCGGGCAATCTTTAAAATGTTAAGGGCGTGGTCGCCGATTCTTTCCAAGTCGCCTATGGTGTGAAGCATCTGAGCCACTTCGTTACTGTCCTCGTGGGAGAGAGTCTTACTGTTTATCTTAACAAGGTAGGTGCCCAGCTTATCCTCGTAAACGTCTATCTGGTGTTCGTTTTCCTCAATCATCTTGTCTGCTTTTGCGTCGTAATACTTCATCATTTCAATGGAAGCAAGCAAGGTTTTTCTTACAAGCTCAGCCATTCTTACGGTGCAGTTTCTTGATTCAGCAATAGCAAGGGAGGGGGAAATAAGAAGTCTTTCGTCCAGCATAACCTCTTCCTTAGTGCTTCTGCCGGATTTATCATCCTTAACAACAACTTCTGCAAGCTTTGCAATCTGCTTAGAGAAGGGAAGGAGGATAACTGTGTTTATTACGTTAAAGCAGGTATGTACAAAGGCGACACCAACGGGGTCAATGGCGGAATCTGTAAAGCCGAAGCTGAATATAGCGTTTAAGCCATAGAAGCCTGCAAGGCAGATAACCGTACCTATAATGTTAAAGGAGATGTGAATGGCTGTAACTCTCTTAGCGTTTTTATTTGTTCCTATACTTGAAAGTAAGGCAGTTACGCAGGTACCGATGTTCTGACCCATAATAATGGGCAGAGCCATATTGTAGGTAACAACACCTGTTAAAGCAAGGGACTGCAAAATACCCATTGAAGCGGCACTACTCTGAATGATAGCTGTGATAACAGTACCCACAAGTACGCCTGCGAAGGGGTTATTGAACATTGTCATTACTTCTGCAAAGAAGGGTTCGTCCCTAAGTCCGCTTACTGAAGCACTCATCATGCTCATACCGCTCATAAGAAGTGCAAAGCCTATCATAATAGTACCAATACTCTTTTTCTTATCGCTCTTAGCAAACATAAGCATAGCGGCGCCCACAAGAGCAATAATGGGGGAGAAGGACTCAGGCTTCATAAGCTGGGTAACAAGATTGCCGCCCTCCATACCGGTGGCACTTAAAATCCATACGGTAAGGGTGGTACCTATGTTGGAGCCCATTATGATACCGATAGTCTGTGCAAATTCCATAATACCGGAGTTAACAAGACCAACCAGCATAACGGTCATAGCAGATGAAGACTGAATTGCTATGGTAATACCTGCACCAAGCAGTAAAGCCTTCAAGGGATTAGAAGTCATCTTTTTAAGTAAGCTTTCAAGCTTACCGCCAACCATTGTTTCAAGGTTTGAGGAAAGTGTGTTCATACCGAAAAGGAAGAACGCCAGGCCTCCGCAAAGCTCAATAACGTTAAAGATGTCCATATTCATCCTCCTAAAGTAAATTATCAGTAAAATCTTTGTAAAATATTATATCATCATTTTTTACATTCGGCAACTGATAATATGGACAAAATTCGTTAATTTCTTATTTTGTTGGACAAAATTTTATAAATTCTCACTAAGGCGGTTGCTTAGAATACCGAATATATGTATACTATTAACATAAAGCATAACATAAAGCAGGACTGAAAGGATATTTATTATGAAGGATATAAGTGCTGTTATAGTGGCGGCAGGTGCCTCCAGCCGAATGAGGGCGGATATAAACAAGGTGTTTATGCCTCTTGACGGCAGGACGGTTATCAGGAACACTTTGGAGGTTTTTGAAAATACACCCTGTATCAAGGAAATAATTTTAGTTACAAGGGAAGAGGATATCCTAAAAGCCGAAAAGGAAGCTATTGGTATTACCAAGCTCAAAGCCATTGTCAAAGGCGGCAGCGAAAGGCAGATATCTGTTTCAAACGGCGTTAAAGAGGCAAAGTGCGAAATGATAGCTATTCACGACGGCGCAAGACCTTTGGTCACAAGTGCTGAAATTGAAAAGGTTTGCTTAGATGCAATAAAGTACGGTGCTGCTACCCTTGCCACCAAAGTGAAGGATACTGTAAAGGTTTCGGACAGTGAGGGCTTTGTGGTTTCCACTCCCGAAAGAGCAAGTCTTCGCGCCATAGCAACCCCCCAGGTGTTTATAAGGGAGGAATATTTAAAGGCTTTAAGTAAGGCTCAGCGCGAGAATAAATCCTTTACAGATGACTGCCAGCTGATTGAAAATAACGGCGGTAAGGTATATTTGACCGAGGGTGAGTATACAAATATAAAGATAACAACCCCCGAGGACATCAGAATTTCAAATGCACTTAAAGATAAGAAGGATGAAGATATAATGAGAATCGGTCACGGTTACGATGTTCACAAATTGGTTGAAGGCAGGAAATGCATTATAGGCGGTGTGGACATACCCTTTGAATTAGGTTTGCTGGGTCACAGCGACGCCGACGTACTGCTGCACGCCGTAGCGGACAGCTTGCTTGGTGCCGCTGCCTTGGGTGATATTGGTAAGCACTTCCCTGACACCGACGAGAAGTACAAGGGTGCGGACAGTCTGGTTCTTTTAAAGCAGGTATATGAATTGATAAAAAGCAAGGGATACAGAGTAATTAATATAGATGCAACGGTAATTGCCCAGAAGCCAAAGCTTTTACCCCATATAAATAAGATGCGTGAAAATATAGCCGAGGCGCTCTCGGTAAATGTTGACAGCATAAACGTAAAGGCTACAACAGAGGAAAAATTAGGCTTTACAGGCAGGCTTGAAGGCATAAGCGCCCACTGTGTGGCACTTATTACAAATTAAGTATTTAATTAATTTTAAATATAAGAAAGGATAATCAAAATGAAAAAGGCATTAATATTCTTTGGCGGTTGGGACGGTCACGAACCCCAGAAGGTAAGCAAGCGCTTTAAAGCTATACTTGAAAGGAACGGCTACGAGGTAGAGGTAAGCGATACTTTAGAGTGCCTTGACGATGCTGAGAAGCTTATGGGACTTGATTTAATTGTTCCCTGCTGGACAGGCGGTGTGCTCAGCGGTGAAAGAGTGCAGAACGTTTCCAAGGCTATTTCAAAGGGTACGGGTATTGCAGGCTGCCACGGCGGTATGTGCGATGCTTTCCGTGAGAACACGGAGTGGCAGTTTATCACAGGCGGTCAGTGGGTAAGCCACCCCGGCGGCGACGGCGTTAAGTACACAGTAAACGTAGCAAGAAATTCTTCACCCTTAACAGAAGGTATTGAGGATTTCGAGGTTTGCAGTGAGCAGTATTACCTTCACGTTGACCCCTCTATAGAGGTATTGGCTACAACACGTTTCCCTGTGGAGACCTATTACCACGCTGCAAACAAACCTATAGATATGCCCGTTGTGTGGACTAAGTACTGGGGCAACGGCAGAGTTTTCTACAATTCCTTAGGCCACCACGATGATGTTTTTGTAAATTCACCAAATGCTGAAATTTTAATGGAGCGCGGTATGTTCTGGGCAGGTGAAGGCAAGGAGTACGCAGTTAAGAATAATCTTACAACAGATAAGTATGACAGCACCAAGAAAATGTACTGATAAGAAGGTATAGTTTATGATGAAAATAGGTATGGTTGGCGTGGGTAACATAAGCGGCATTTACCTTAAGAATATCCACGAAACCTTTAAGGAAGTAAAGCTTGTAGGTGTCTGCGATTTAGTAAGGGAGAAGGCAGAAAATGCCAAACGTCAGTATCCTGAGCTTAAGATTTATAGTGATATGTACGAGCTTTTTGAGGATGAGGAAATTGATATAGTTTTAAATATCACCCGTCCTTACCAGCATTTCGAAGTAAGCAAACAGGCGCTCCTGCACGGCAAGCACGTCTACTCCGAGAAACCCTTAGCTGCAACCTTTGCGGAAGGCAAGGAGTTGGTTGAATTAGCTGCCGAGAAAGGACTTATGATAGGCGGTGCACCCGATACTTTCCTGGGTGCAGGCATACAGACCTGCCGTAAGATAATCGACAGCGGTATTATCGGCAAACCCATCGGCGCTGCAGGCTTTATGCTTGGCCGCGGTCCCGAGCCATGGCACCCCGACCCTGAATTTTTCTACAAATTCGGCGGAGGTCCCATGTTTGATATGGGTCCCTACTACGTAACGGCTCTTGTGAATTTGCTTGGCGGTGTTAAGAGCGTTACGGGCGCTGTTTCACGCGGATTTGAGAAGCGAGTTATAGGCAGCGGTGAATATAAAGGACAACTTATAGATGTTGAAGTTGACACCTTTGTTACGGGTATTATGGAGTTTGAATGCGGCGCTGTGGGTACTTTGACAACTACATTTGACGTTATCAACCCAGGCTGCCACAATATTGAAATCTACGGCAGTGAGGGCACTTTAATTGTTCCTGACCCCAACTGCTTTGACGGTGATATTATCGTAAAGCATTTAAAGGATGAGATGGAGAGTCACTTCCCCTTGATGTTTGACTACAGCGAAAACAGCCGTACCTTAGGCCTTGCAGATATGGCTAAGGCTCTGGAAACAGGCAGAGCTCCCAGGGCAAGCTACAAGCAAACCCTGCATGTCCTTGAAATTATGGAGAGCTTTATAACTTCAGGCAGAAAACGTGAGACCGTGGATTTAGAAACCAAGTTCACCCGCGAAGCTCCCATGCTTATCCCCGAATTAAAGGGCGTACTTGATTAAGTACCGTAGGTGGAAGCTCCCCGCTGGTGCAACTCGGCTCCCGAAATTCGTAGAATTTTTGTAAGAGGGAGCTGTCACACAAACACTTTTGTGTGACTGAAGGGTTGTAGAATCAATTAAATAGTTTTATTCGCTAATGCAAGTTTTGTTGCTTGTAGGGGAGAACTGTGTTCTCCCGTGAGATTCCGGTATATTTATCGGACAACATAAATGTTGTCCCTACGGTGGATTTTCAGTCAACATAAACTACGCAAGAATTCAACGTATCAAAAACAAAGGAGAATAATTATGCTTAAAATAGGTATGGTTGGTGTAGGTGCCATAAGCGGTATCTACCTTGAAAATATTACAAAGACCTTTAAGGAAATTAAGCTGGTTGCAGTTTGTGACCTTATTAAGGAAAGAGCCTTAAACGCTAAGGAGAAATATAATATTCCCAAAATCTATGACACAATGTACGAGCTTTTTGAGGATGAGGAAATTGATATTGTTCTCAATTTAACCCGTCCTTACGAGCACTTTGAAGTAAGTAAACAGGCTCTTTTACACGGCAAGCACGTCTATTCCGAGAAGCCCTTGGGTGCAACCTACGCTGAAGGTAAGGAACTTGTGAGAATTGCCGAGGAGCAGGGACTTATGATAGGCGGCGCACCGGATACTTTCCTGGGCGCAGGCATACAGACCTGCCGCAAGCTTATTGACAGCGGTATTATCGGCAGACCTATTGGTGCAGCAGGATATATGATTTGCCGCGGCCACGAAACATGGCATCCGGACCCTGAATTCTACTATAAATTCGGCGGCGGTCCTATGCTCGATATGGGACCTTACTACATAACAGCTCTTGTTAACCTTTTAGGCGGCGTTAAGAGTGTAACGGGTGTTGCAAGAAAGAGCTTTGAGAAGCGTATGATTACCAGTCAGCCTCACTTCGGCGAAGTTATAGATGTTGATGTAAACACTCACATCACAGGCATTATGGAGTTTGAATGCGGCGCTATCGGTACTTTAACAACTACCTTCGATGCAATCAACCCCGGTTGCCACAATATTGAAATTTACGGTACAGAGGGTACTTTAATTGTTCCCGACCCCAACTGCTTCGGCGGCGATATTATCCTGAGACATTTAAAGGACAACGAGGAGAAGCACCTGCCCTTAATGTTCGACTATAGTGAGAACAGCCGTGCCTTAGGTTTAGCTGATATGGCAAAGGCTCTTGAAACCAAGAGAGCTCCCAGGGAAAGCTACAAGCAGACCCTCCACGTCCTGGAAGTTATGGAAAGCTTTACAAAGAGCAGCGACTTAAGGAAAACCGTAGACCTTGAAACCAAGTACACACGCGAAGCTCCTATGCTTATCCCCGAATTAAAGGGTATACTTGATTAACACGCGCAACTCGGCTCCCCTGCAAGGGGAGCTGGATTTTGAAAAGTGTCTTGTCCACTTTTCAAAAGACTGAGGGGTTGTAGAATCAATTAAATAGTTTTATTCGCATAGAAAGTTTTATTGCTTGTAGTGGCGAACTGTGTTCGCCCGAAAGATTGCGGTAAGTTCAACGGGCAAAGATTACTCCAAAATCTGCCCTCTTGCTAAAACAGGAAAATTATTGTATAATAAGCTTAATAAACTATAGGAGAATTATTATGGCTAAAATTATAGGTAACAGTTTAAAGAATATGCCTTGGGAGGATAAACCCGAGGGTTGTAAGGAGCCTTGCTGGCGCTACAGCAAGAACCCCATTATAGGCAGACACGAAACAAGTATCTCTAACTCCATTTTCAACAGCGCAGTAGTACCTTTCGAAGGCAAGTTCGCAGGCGTTTTCCGCTGTGACAACAAGGCTGTTGTTATGGACCTTTATGTAGGTTTTTCCGATGACGGTATCAAGTGGAATATAAGTGACGAACCTATCGTATTCGAAGGCGACAGCGAGATAACCTACAAGGATTACCGCTACGACCCCAGAGTATGCTTTATTGAGGACAGATACTACGTAACCTGGTGCAACGGCTACCACGGTCCTACAATCGGTATCGGTTATACCTTTGACTTTAAGAAATTCTATCAGCTTGAAAATGCATTCTTACCCTACAACAGAAACGGTGTTTTATTCCCCCGTAAGGTTGGCGGCAAGTATGCAATGATAAGCAGACCTTCCGACACAGGCCACACACCCTTTGGCGATATCTTCTTCAGCGAAAGCCCCGACTTAACTTACTGGGGCAAGCACCGCTACGTATTCGGCACAAGTCCTTTCTCTGCTTGGCAGTCTAAAAAGATAGGTCCCGGACCTACACCTATTGAAACAGACGAAGGCTGGCTTATGATTTTCCACGGTGTTCACAACACCTGCCAGGGCTTTGTTTACCGCTTCGGCGCAGCTTTACTTGACTTAGAGAAACCTTGGATCGTTAAGGAAAGAAGTATGTTCTATCTTATAGGACCCGAAACACAGTATGAGCTTACAGGCGACGTACCCGGTGTTTGCTTCCCTTGTGCAACACTTTGTGACGCCGAAACAGGCAGAATCGCTATCTACTACGGCTGTGCAGACACAGTTACAGGCCTTGCTTTCACAACAGTTGACGAAGTATTTGCATATATGAGAAAGTACCCCCATCCCGTTAACGGCGAGCAGATGGCTGAGTATTTAAGAACTCACGGCGACCAGACAAATAAGTTATAATCTGAAATAGCGGTCAAGTCCGCAGATTTACTAAATTATAATACCGAATTCACGGAAAGCTCTCCCAACGGAGGGCTTTTTGTTTTATACGCTTAGGTAAGTTTTATTGTTCCGCAGTGTTATTCGGTTAACGCCGAGTGGTATTGCCTTTGGCAGTCAATGGTGCTTCGCACGGCAATAAATATTCCCACAAAACTGACAAAATTACTGTGAGGTATTAAGCAAAACGTACGTGTAATAGGTGAGAAGGGATAAGGACAACTTCTTAAAAATTTATTAATTATGTATTAATACTTGACATAGAATAATATTAATGGTAATATGTAATTACAGAAAACAATACGTTAACGGAGGAAGTTGTTATGAAGAAAATATTAGCTCTGTTTTTATCACTTTTGCTTACAATAGTTTTCTTTACCTCCTGCGGCGAAGCACCCACAAATCAGGAAAATCACCAAAGTGCAACTGTCCAGGAGAAGGAAAGTGAAACTGACAGAGGAGAAAATGAAAATAGCAAAAACATAATCGACCTCAGTAAGTCAGGCTACGAGGTAACCGTGATGTATGACCACGATTTATCGACCACCCTGGAGGATATGATTAAAAAGAGCGACTACGTCCTTGTGGCTACGGCGAAAACCAATTCGTTTATGGGTCTTAATAGGAACACAGTGTTTTCCGTAGAGGAGGTTTTAAAGGGTGAGATAAAGGCTGAAACCATTGAAGTTTCCTCAGCTTATTTCAACATAGAGAACGTAAACGATTATTACGGAAACGTCCTTTTCAGGAACCCTTTATACGTTGAACCTGAAATTAACAACACTTACCTGCTGTTTGTAAATAAGGAAAGCAGTTTAAACCGTGAGTTTTACAGCCCATCCACCACACCTTTTATGGTGAAAATTGAGGAGGGTCACCTTAAGCTGGAGCTTCCCGAAATAATGACCAAAGGCTACGTACGTCTGAAAGCCGTCAGCGACACCAATAAGCTTGTGGAATACACTTATATGTTTGGCGTTTACACGGATAATATAAGCTCCAAAAGTTTAAAGGAAGTTAGAGCGATGATTAAGTAAGTTTTAAATAAATATATAATTAAGAAAGGTAGGAAATATTATGAAAAAATCAACCGTAAAGATACTTTGTTCATCCCTTATCTCTTTACTTGCAGGTGTGCTTATAACTACCTTGCTTTTTACAAGCGGAGTTATAAAGCTCTACAACGAGGAGAAAATAGAGTATCATCTGCCTATGGTGCCTGAGAGTATTGATAAAACGATTGGTATAACGCTTACGGATTCTGCAATTGATGAACCTGATTTGTACAGCGCGAACCTCACTTACATCAACAAAATCTCAGATAACTTAAAGGAAATGTCGGATAATGCGGATTTAGTGGTAAGGGGACGTTTTGTAAGAAACAAAATAGACTATCTTTATCCCCAGCCTGTTGAATACACCAACAGTATAGTAAGAATTCCTCTTGGCTATTACCCCGAGTTCGAAGTTACCGAGGTCTTAAAGGGCGAGCTTTACAGAAGAGAAATTCTTAAGGAAGATTCACCTTACTATAACAGAATAACGATAGAGGTGAAAAGCAATGAGAGAATCTTACTTTCTGCAGGTTTAGTTGAGCATTATGCGGACATGCCCGACCCTTTATACATTGCGCCTGAGCTTGAAAACGAATATATTCTATTCCTTAATAAGGATGTTGATGAGGAATACGACTTTGTAATGCATTCGCTTTCAGAGCCTCTTTACATAAAGCTTAATGGGGATAAGGCTGAGCTTCTTTGTAACCTGATCGATTATAAAGGCTACTTAAAGAGCAGGTGTAACACAAACCAGGAGGATATTATAGAGGTGCATTACTACGGCACGAAAATTAATTTAACCGACGATATCACAGGAAAAACTCTTGATGAAATTAAAGCTGTAATTAAATAGCCTAATTGACGTAATAAATCCCAAAGGGAGGCAGATTGCTTGTTAAATCTGCCTCCCTTTTTAGATTATGGTGTGACCGTAGGGATGAATTGTGTTTGCCGGTAAGATTACATCAAACCTGGTATTTACAGGGGGGTTAAGGTTTTAGGTAATTAAACACCTTTGGATTTAGATTTCTTACGAAATCAACCAACATAGATATGTCAATGTGGCAATTAATCTTACTGCTTGATTCATAAACACTTGCAAGAAGGCTTATTTTGTGCGATAATTAAGTAAAATAATTCGTAAAAGGAGAATTAATATGCTTAAAATAGAAAACGGAAAATATGAAGTCAAAATAAATCCTATGGGCGCGGAACTTTCAGGTCTTTACGGCAAGGCTGAGAAAACCGAATATATGTGGCAGGGCATTCCTGAAATATGGAGCGGCCGTTCTCCCATACTTTTCCCCGTTGTGGGCAGACTTAAGGATGATAAATATATTTACGAAGGCAAAGAGTATAAGATGCCCAAGCACGGCTTTGTAAGGAAGGAGCTTTTCAAAATTAAGGAGCAGAGTGAAGACAGCCTGACCCTTACTTACAAAGACTACAAAAAGTACTATGAGGCTTATCCCTTTGAGTATGAATTCTCCGTTAAGTTTGAGGTTACCGACAAGGGCGTTAAGGTGACTCATATAGTAGAGAACCTTGGCGATAAGGATATGTACTTCTCCTTAGGCGCTCACCCGGGTATTGAGTGCGGCAAGGGTGCTTACTTGGAGTTCCCTGAAACAGAAAGCGTAAGAGCCTACAGATTTAACGACGATAAGATAATTAAGGAAGAGACGGACGAATTTTTACCGGGTACCAATATCTTTAAAATTTATGACGAGACCTTCGTTGACGATGCCTACGTTCTTGAAGGCTTGAAATCAGCTTACGTGATTGTTAAGGCACCTGAGCTTAACAGAAGTGTTAAGGTTGATTTCGGCGGTGCACCTTATTTAGGTGTATGGGCAAAGCCTGCTGCTCCTTACGTTTGCATCGAGCCCTGGTTCGGACTTGACGATGACGTTTTCGCTACGGGCAAAATAGAGGAGAAGAAGGGCATTGTAAAGCTTCCCGCCAAAGAGACTTTTAAGTTTGCAGTAACAATAGAACCCCAGTATTGAAAGGAGAAAATTATGGACAGCAGAGTATTCGTATCCGACTTTAATAAAGAAGAATATTTAAACATAAAACACACCCTTCGCTTTAATAAGGAAGGTAAGTTCAGAATATTATTCCTGGGTGACCCTCACGGCGGTGTTGAAACTCACCCCCAGGTTTTCCCGGCAATTGAAACAGTAGTCAAGGCAACAAACCCTGACCTTGTTTTGTTCCCCGGTGATATTTCAGGCTGTAATATCGGTGTAAGCACCGAGGAGGAGCTTGTTACCTACTTAAACGAGCTGGTAGCTTATTTGGAAGCAAACAAGATTCCTTGGGCACACGTATACGGTAATCACGATGATAACTTAGGTGTAGCTTTAGAGAAGCAGCAGGCAATTTACGAAAGCTACGCTTACTGCGTTTCCAAGAGCGGACCCGAATACCTTGACGGCGTTGGCAACTACGTTCTTCCCATACTGGCATCAAATAGTGACGAGCCTGTGTTCAACGTATGGGGTCTTGATTCCCATAACGATAATACTAACTTCAAAAAGGACTACGGCCTTGGTGACGAGGTTGTTATCCGTTTACGCAACCCCATTGGTGACGGCGGCGGTAACGATAACGCGCGCTTTAATCAGATTGAGTGGTATATGAACACAAGCAAGTCCATTGAAAATACCTACGGCAGGAAGATTCCCGCTATTTTATATCAGCACATTCCTCTGCCTGAGTACAGCATAATTCCCCGTAACGCCTATGTCTGCCGTATGGAGGGTAACCTTCACGATGCAATATGCTCCAACGAGCTGAATTTCGGACTTTTTGCCTCCTGCTTACAGCGCGGCGACGTTAAGGGTATTTTCTGCGGTCACGAGCATTTAAACGACTTTACAGGAGTTTACTGCGGTATAAGGCTCAGCTACTGCGGCGGTATTAACTACGACTGCGGCTGTCGTGACGATATAAGAGGCGGCAGAGTGGTTGACATTGATGAGAAGGACCCCTGGAATTTCAAAACATATATGGTAAAGCTTCAGTCACTTATTGGCGACGAGGGTAACAGACGCGAAAGAAGCTCCTTCGGTTTACACGAGGAGGATTATTTCCGTCAGCTTCGTAAGCAGCGTGAAGCGGAAAGGACAGCAAAATGACACCTGTAATAAAAGAGCAATACGAAAAATCCAATATTTCAAAGGAAGAGGCTGACAAAATATTGAAGAAGGCGTATAACAAGCGCCGTGATATGCTGATTTCTATAGGCATAATTGTAGTGCTTATCATAATTGGCTTTATCGTTATTTTTAACACTCTTAGAAATCACGCCGCCAACGCCCTTTATGAAAGGGTTTACGAGTACAGAATGTTTTCCTTCGAAACCTATTACCCTGAGGGCGAATACGAAAGCGTTGAAATTAACGGCGAGGAAATTAAGTTTGACTC
>JAGBID010000172.1 GCA_017935165.1 Clostridia bacterium | reverse complement strand
AATGTAGGCTGAATAAGGTGCTCCTCAGCAAATGCTTCAAAGAAGAGGTTAAGAATGTCACCCTTCTTGTGGTGCTCCTCAAATTCAACGTGCTTTTCTTTAGCGATAGCTCTTGCTTCCTCTAAAGTAGCAATCTCGTTAAAGTCAACGCCTGCATACTTCTTAACAGCGTCAACCATTGTAATTCTCTCAAAGGGCTTGCCAAGGTCCATTTCAATGCCGTTGTAAACGATTGTTGTGGTGCCTAAAACTTCTTTAGCAATATAGCGGTAAAGGTTTTCTGTAAGGTCCATCATACCGTTATAGTCTGTGTAAGCCTGGTAAAGCTCCATTAAAGTAAACTCGGGGTTGTGGCGAGTGTCAAGGCCTTCGTTTCTGAAAACTCTGCCGATTTCGTAAACCTTTTCCATACCGCCTACAATAAGTCTCTTTAAGTATAATTCAAGAGAAATTCTAAGCTTGATGTCAAGGTCAAGTGCATTGAAGTGAGTTTCAAAGGGTCTTGCAGCAGCACCGCCTGCGTTGGAAACAAGCATGGGAGTTTCAACTTCCATAAAGCCCTGGGTGTCAAGGTAACGTCTGATAGCGCTTATAATTCTGCTTCTTGTTATGAATGTCTTCTTAACGTCCTCATTCATAATAAGGTCAACGTAGCGCTGGCGGTAACGCATATCTGTATTTGTTAAACCGTGGAACTTTTCGGGAAGAATCTGAAGGCTTTTAGAAAGAAGAGTAAGCTCAGTAGCGTGAATGCTTATCTCACCTGTCTTGGTTTTGAAAACCTCACCCTTAATACCGATAATATCGCCGATATCAAGCTTCTTGAATTCCTTGTAATTATCTTCACCGATGGAATCCCTTGCAACGTAGGACTGAATGTTGCCCTTTAAATCCTGAACGTTACAGAAGGATGCCTTACCCATAATACGCTTGCTCATCATTCTGCCTGCGATGGATACAGTCTTACCTTCCAAATTTTCGAAGTCAGCCTTAATATCAACGCTGTGGTGAGTCTGGTCGTACTTGGTTATCTTAAAGGGGTCCTTATCCTCTGCCTGTAAAGCAGCAAGCTTTTCACGTCTTACCTTTAAAAGCTCGTTAAGGTCCTGTTCCTGATTCTGTACCTGATTGTTGTTTGCCATATTAATCTCCATTCATAAAAAGATTAAGCGACGGAAATTACTAAGTACTTAACTGTACCTCTCTGTGTTTCTACGTCTATTTCAGCACCCATTGTATGACCCATAAGAGCCTTACCGACAGCGGACTCGTCGCTTATCTTTCCGCTTCTGGGGTCTGCTTCATTGGAGCCAACTATTTTATACTGTTTTTCAGCAACCTTACCGTCGGGAGTGATTATTCTTACAGTAACTGTGGAACCAACGTTAATTTTACCTTCGTGGATTTCGCTCTCGTCAACAACAACTGCTTTCTTAAGCATAACTTCAAGGTCTGCGATTCTTGCTTCCATAATAGCCTGATCGTTCTTAGCCTCGTCATATTCGCTGTTTTCGGAAAGGTCACCGAAGCTTCTTGCAACTTTAAGTTTCTCAGCGGCATCTTTTCTGCCAACTGTAACAAGATGTTCATATTCTTTTTCGAGGGCTTCAAGGCCTTCTTTAGTAACAAAATACTGTTTCTCTGCCATAACACTTAATAACCGATTAAACGGTATTCCTTTCGTATGATATAATAGAAATCATAAAGACTATTATAAAATTATAAACGTGAAAAGTCAATAAAATTTATCAGAATTAAGGAAAATCGTGAATTTAACCATTATTTTCCGCAATTTCCTTGCGTTTTTTGCGCCTTACTCTGTTTATGTGTCTTTCAAATTCACCGCTTTGAATCATTTCTGCCAGCACGTACTGTTCAAAGGTAGGCACGGTGCAGGAATAAAAGCCAACCTTTTCTTCAAACAAGCTTAAAAGCTTTTTGGGAAGTACCATATAGCCTGTTCTTATGGAAGGGGAGATGGTAATTGAAAAGGTGTTAAGATAAATAACGTTTTCGCCGTTTGATAAGGAGTACAAAGTATCCTCAGGCTTTTTTGAGAGAGTGAATTCGGATTCAAAATCATCTTCAATTATGCATCTTTTACCGTCACTTTTCAGCCAGCTTATATATTCTCGCCTTTTGGAAGCAGTAGCCGTAACGCCGCTTGGAAAGCTTCTGAAAGGGGTAAGGTGCAGGATATTTGCTTTTGTATTTAGCAAATCACGGCTTTTAATGCCCTCGCTTCCTAAGGAGAGCATCTCGTACTTTACACCTCGTGATAAATAAACCTGCTCAATTTTTTCGTAGGATGGGTTTTCAATACCGTAAACGCTGTCTTCAGGCATCATTTCTGTAATAAGTCCGTAAAGATATTCGGTGCCTGAGCCTATAATAATCTCCTCAGGTGAAGCTAATATGCCGCGGCTTCTTTCAAGATATTTGGATATTGCTATCCTTAGCTCAATGCAGCCCTTGTTTGGGGACTTAACCATTATCTTTTCCTGATAATCAGAAAGAATTTTACGCATTGTTTTGGAAATTACGCTGAATGGAAAATCCTGTCTTACGTATATTTTGGAATCTGGAATAATAGGAGTATCAAAGCTTATATTATCGCCCTGCAAAAAGGATTCCTCGGCTCTGTAAACAGAGAAGTAGCCGCTTCTTTCCCTTGATTCTACATATCCCTCATCACATAAAAGGGAGTAAGCGTGCTCAGCAGTTATAACGCTAAGGCCCGTTTCCTCGGATAATATTCTTTTAGAGGGCAGCTTGCTGCCAAAAGGTATACTGCCGTTTATTATATCCTTTTTAATTTCCTCATATAATTGAAGGTAAGCAGGCTTTTTTAAATTGCTATCAATTTTGTATTTCATCTGGTTATATATAACCGCCTTTATCATAGAATGTTATATAATCAGTTTAACATTTAAAGATAAAAATGTCAACGTCTTTACCAATGAATAAATGCTGTTACATTTTAAGACAAAAACAGAAGTTTGTCCATTTATGAACACTTCAACAAAGAATAAAATTTAATATGAGTAAAGGGGAGATAAAATGAAAAAGGATAAAAAGGAAAGCAAAGAGTATACGGAGCTTGAAAAATTAAGTGAAGAGCTTATTAAAAAAACAAATGAAAGCGAGAAGCTTTTACGTAACGAATATGTAAAAATGAATAAAGAAAACATAACGGAGGATGAAAAGGCTAAAATAGACGGTACTATCAGTTCACTTTGGCGTGCGGGTAAAAATATACGAAAGGCACAAATTAAACTCTTCAGCCTTACTGACGAGTTCAATGCAAGGTGGGAGGACATCAAACAAAGCCGTAAAAAGCGCAGGCTTATTCCTGCTGCACCTGCCAATTCCATTGTAGACGAAAAGGAAAGGGAACTAAAGCATTTTACGGAAGGTATGAACATTTATAAGCTTTTGTGGGTATGCTACATAGGAAGCTTATTCGGCGTACTTATAGAGATGTTCTGGTGTTTATTAATGGAGGGTGTTATAAAAAGCCGCGCCGGTCTTGTTATCGGTCCCTTTAACCTTCTGTACGGTGTGGGTGCCGTTGCCGTTACAGCTGCTACATATAAATACAGGAACAAAGGAAAGTGGCTGAGCTTTATAGGCGGATTTGTATTCGGCAGTATAACGGAGTATTTGTGTTCATTCTTACAGGAGCTTTGCTTTGGTACTGTTTCATGGGATTACAGCTCAATGCCCTTTAATATAAACGGCAGAATTTGCCTTGCATACTCCGTTATGTGGGGAATTTTAGGCGTGCTTTGGATAAAGAGTATCTACCCAAGGCTTTCTTATTTGATGCTTAAAATGCCTTCAAAGGTAGGAAAAGTAATTACCTGGGTTCTTTTAGCCTTCTTTGTTATCAATGCTATTTTAAGTGCCTTAGCGGTATTCAGGTGGTCACAGCGAGTAGACGGTATAGAAAGCAGTAACCTTATTTTCGATATTGTGGATAAAATATTTACTGATGAAAGAATGAGTATTATCTATTCCAATATGAAGTTTTAATTTCTTAAATAAAAATTAGTTGACTCCATAAATCCAATTTGATATAATAACAAGGTTTTCGGGTTTGTTTTTGTAAATCTGAACCGGAAATGGATATGGAGAAAGAATATGAAAAATTTAATAAGCATCAGAAAGCAGTTGAAAGAACACTTAATTGCTTTTAAGAACGGTGATTTTTTAGCCACGGTTATTCAGTTTTTTAAGTGGCTTGTTTTAAGCGTTGGTATCGGTGTGGTTGTGGGACTTGTCAGCACGCTTTTTGCGTACGCATTAAGCTTTGTCACCGAATTCCGCGCTGAAAATCCAAAGGTTATTTTACTTTTACCTTTTGGTGGATTATTAATTGTATTTCTTTATAAAATTTTTAAAGATGATGACGATAAGGGTACCAATACAATTGTAGCATCCATTCAGGAATCCTCGGAAATCCCTTTTAAAATGGCACCGCTGATATTTATTTCAACTGTTATCACACAGCTTTTTGGCGGCTCAGCAGGCAGGGAAGGTGCCGCGGTGCAGCTTGGCGGCAGTATTGCCCAAAGGCTCGGTAAATGGTTAAAATTAAATGAAGAAAGCAAACACGGTATAATCCTTTGCGGAATGAGTGCCGGCTTTTCAGCTTTATTCGGTACTCCAATGGCAGCATCTATATTTGCCCTTGAGGTCGTAAGTGTGGGAATAATGCGTTACTACGCTTTGGTGCCCACAGTTATATCATCCCTTACAGCACACTACATTGCAAAGTTCTTTAAAGTAGAAACAGAAAGCTTTTTAATTCACCATGTACCAATGGCAAACCCGGAAAATCTTTTGAAAATTACTTTGTTTGCATTTGTAATTGGTGTAGTAAGTATTATTTTCTGTATTACACTTCATAAGGTAGAGCATATTTACGAAAAATATATTAAAAATAAGTACCTGAGAATTTTTATCGGCGGATGTCTTGTTATAATTCTGTGCGCTGTGTTTGGAAGCGACAGTTACTTAGGTACGGGAATGTCATTAATCGAGCATATGTATTTAAGCGGAAAAACCGACTTTTATGCATTTCTGTTAAAAATCCTTTTTACAGCTGTAACAATAGGCGCAGGCTTTAAGGGCGGCGAAATTGTTCCTGCTTTTACAATAGGTGCTGCACTGGGCTGTGCCTGTGCTCCTATATTGGGAATGCACCACGGAATTGTTATAGCCGTCGGTATGGTGGGACTTTTCTGCGGTGTTACCAAATGCCCCATAACCTCCCTTTTAATAGCATTTGAGCTTTTCGGAATAAGCGGAATGCACTTCTATTTAATCACAGTAGCCGTCAGCTTTTTAATTTCAGGCACTCACCGCCTTTATAAAAAGCAGGAGATACTTTATTCGAAAACAGAAACAAACTACAAAGTAAAAGAAAAATAATTGTATTTAATTATTTTTTAAGCTTAACTTATAAGCCAAGGGCGAAATTCCCATATGCTTATTATAAAGCTTATAGAAGTTTGAATAATTTCTAAAGCCTGAAAGAAATGCAGCCTTTTCAATGTTCATTCCTTCTCTTACAAGTATATTGAAGTTTAAAAGTCGCTTATATACAAGGTAATCAATTATACTTGTGCCTACGGTTTCTTTGAAAAGACGGCTTAAGTGATATTTACTTATAAAGAAATTTTCACTTAATGATTCAAGAGTGATATTATTTTTAAAATTTTCATTTAAATATTTCAATACTGCCTTTATTATTGGGTTTTCCGATATTGAGGCAGTCTTTTTGTTTTCGGGTATATTAATCTCACCCAAGGTATATATGAGTTCAGTAAGAATGCAAGCAGTGCAAATGTCAGATTTTTCCGATTGCTTTTTTACTATGCTCAGAGCTTTTTCAAAATATTCGTAAAGCCCGTATTTACAGGATAAATTACTGCTTATAATTTTAAAATTATCCTTATTAAAAACATTTAAAAATTCCATAGCATCGGTACCGAAGGTTTTAAAAAGCGTACTCTTTATATATACAGCAATTCTTTCGTGGTAGATCCTGTCTTCTACAGTACAAAGATGCAGTTCATCAGGATTTATAAGTACAATGTCTCCTTCGTTTATTTCGTAATATACGCCTTCGATTCTTATATTACCTCTGCCTCTTTTGAAATACGTCAGCACGTAATATTCGTCGTAATGAAGGTGAGCCGGGTTAGTATGTTTTTCATTGGTTTCAATGGTATGATGTATTTTAAAATTTGGGTTTGTATCAAAACATTCTTTAAAAAATTTATTTTCCATAATTAATCCTTATATAACATTTATAAGCAAGATTATAAAACTAATCAGCAAAATAATCAATTGTATTTATAAAATTTGTGTTTATAATTGTAATTGATAAGGGGTGTGAAATTATGAATAATAAAAGTGATTTAACCAATTTTGCAGCAACCATTCTTAATAGCTTTGGTATAGATAAAGCTGAAACTATGAATGAAGCCGATAAAAAGGTACTT
>JAGBID010000171.1 GCA_017935165.1 Clostridia bacterium | reverse complement strand
GTTTTATTTGCTTATAAAGTTTATTACTGCATAGTTTTATTTACCGGAAGGTAAGCTTTAGCTTAAATTAACCTACGCTTAAGAACCTGTTTTTATTCAAAAATCCTGCGGATTTTACTTCGCGGGATTATTGAATTTATTAACTTTTAATTATTATCTTTGATTAATTCCTCAAAGGTGATACCAAATATTTTCAAAAAACCGATTATTTCGATATCCGTGATGAATCTTTTGCCACACTCGATTCTTTGAATAGCATTTTTATCAATATTTATTCCTACAAGCTGTAATTTATCTGCCAGCTCTCTTTGTGAAATATTCATTTGTGTTCGATACTTAGCTATACTCTTGCCGCTTATATTGTTGAGACCTTCTGTACTTTTGTTAGTAAACATTTTTCACACTCCTGACATTTAGTGCTTGTCAATAATGTGATTATATGTTAAAATCAATATCAGTATGACATTCACAGAATGTCATTTTAATCAAAGAGAGGTATTAATATGAGCAACATCATAATAGACTTACGAAACGGTAATTTAGAGCCAACAAATAACTTCGGCAAAAATAACACCAAGCTTCAATCTTATGAACTTAAAGTACAGGAAAAGTATGAAATATTGTTCAAATCCCTCAATGGCGATAACCAAAAATTACTTGAAAACTATGTAAGCATTGTGGATAAATATCAAATTATGTGCGAAGAACAAAGCTTTCACGATGGGTTTTGCCTTGGTATGAAAATTGCTGCCGAGGCGTTTATGGGAAGTGAAGAAATACTTGAATAAAAGAAAAAGCGGTAAGTTTTAGGCTTACCGCTTTTTTGTTATATTCAGTTTATCAGCTTGTGTAGCCGCGGGATTTAATGTAGAGCATCTCACTTCGCATTGAGATAAGGTTAAAGTTTGAAAGAAGCCTTGAAATAATAAATGCGAGAAGGACTGCTTTCATAATAAATTCGCCGCTGTTAAATATAAGGGTATAAAGAAGAAGTGCCAAAGAAAGTATGCAGACAATAAAGTTATAAACAATGAGATAAACGGAAACTTTTCCCATTATAACGCCTTTTTTAAGGGTTCTGTTTACTGCTTTAGAAGTAGCATAAACTTTTTTTACAAATATAATTTCCGTGATTATTATAAACACGGTAACAGCTAAGGTAATGGAACATACCGTTATTTCATACTGCGGCACTTCTGCACCCACATCGATAAGGTCTGCAAAATAAGGAAGTATGTAAGAAATCTGCAGTGAGAGTATAATTAAAAGCACAGCAAAAATAAGCACGGTTTTGATTATAAGCATAGGCTTAATAAAACCCATACCAAAGCCTAATTTACAGCTTTCCTTACTTTTTCTTACCATAAATATATACACGCAAAGCATTCCTATAAAGGTGAAAACCTCGGTGGCTGCTATTAACAAAAATGGATACGTGGAAAAATTAAGATAATAAACGTACCAGTCGGGCACAAAGCTTCTTGTCATACCGGGTATTAAAAAGCTTATACTTTCGCTTATATAGTAAGGCTCTGTTACAAATTTAAATATTGCAAGGGCGGCAGCAATAAGTAAAAACACCGCAGACACAATATATAAAGGCGAGGAGCCTATATTTTTTATCTTCTTTTGAGTTTTATTCATTATAATCTGCCTTAATTTTAAGGCTCTCCTTTTTGAAATTCTTATTGATTTTCTAAAGGGGGATCAGTTTATAACATTGGGAATAAGGAATTTTTAATTTCCTGCATTTCCTTTTTAAGGTTAAGTAAAGCAAATCCTGCAATACCGCTGACAGCCGCTTCAATAAGTGTGGAAATTATATCGGTTATGCCGCCTGCCAAGCCGAATAAGCTTACAAGGTTTAATGCGGCTGTAATAAAGCACATAACTGTAAGGAAACTGCTGATTTTTACGTTGGGAGCACCGCTTACTGCAATTTCATTTACTGAGCTTATGGTCTTGATAATAAACACGTAAAGCACCACCGCATAAGCTGCAACAAGGATAAGTACCGCCGCAACAATATAAATGACGGTTGGTGTAAGCACAATGCCCTCTACAAAATACTTTATATAGTCAGCCGCTACACTTCCTGCAACAAACATCAAAACGCCTGCTACAAGTAATGCTATTGCTAAAATGCTGCCCATTACGATATAGTATGTACGGATAATTTTAAAGCCCCTGGGGTCAATTCTTACTCCGACCGGCTTTTTGGCATCAAGATAAATAAAGAGAAGGCTTAAAAGCACCAAAGCTGCATCTATATCCATATTAAAGCTCCACTTAGGATTACCGACTATATCGTAATCCATTGTGGGTATCAGGCTTAAGAGAAGCCTTACACCTGTTAAGATGATAATGCTGAGCATTAAAGGTGAAGTCAGATGTTTTTTAAGCGCAGTTATTGCAGGCGGATCGTACTTTACTCTGTAACCGCAGTTACTGCAAAAATCATTTTCCAGCGGTCTGCCGCAAATAGGACAATTACCCATAAAATTACCCTTCCTTTCATTAATTTACCCAAATTGATAATTACTTCTATTTTTATTTTATCACAATTTTGCTCTTTTTCAAGTAATTTCAGTGATAAACTGCTACAACTTCCAAATTTTCGTCCAACACTACAAGGTCTGCCTTTTTTCCTCTTTTTATGGAGCCTACCAGGTTTTCCATTCCTATTGCTTTGGCAGGGTTATATGTCATAGCCTTTACTGCTGTTTCAAAGGGTATGCCCCACTTTACAAGGTTTTTAAGCTCGGCGTGAAGGTTAGTAACGGAGCCTGCAATAGTGCCGTCGTTTAAAACAGCCACGCCGCCCTTTACACTTGTTTCCTGACCGCCGAATACCCTCATTTCACCCTCGGGAATACCTGCAAAAAGCAAAGCATCGCTGATAACTGCAATTCTGTCGCCCATAATTTTAAAGCTTGTCCTTACAACCGCAGGGTCAATGTGGTGACCGTCACAAATAAGCTCACCTATAACTCTTTCATCATCAAACACGGCGCCAACAACACCGGGAGCACGGTGGGTATAACCGCTCATTGCATTATAGAGGTGTGTTGCGTGCCTTATACCCTTGTCAAAGCTATCCTTGGCAATCTTGTAATCAGCCGCAGTATGAGCTATGGAAACCGTACAAAGCTTGCTTGCTTTTTCGATAAAATCGTCCTTTACTTCCTCGGGTGCTATGTCCACAAGCTTGATGATGCCGCCGTAATCATCATAAAGCTTTTTGAAAAGCTCGAAGTCAGGTACCATTACGAAATCCTCGTTTTGTGCGCCCTTCTTGGTCTTTGAAATAAAGGGACCTTCCATATTTATTCCCAAAGCCGCCGCACCTTCGCTGCTTTGTTCATCCATATATTCTTTTACAGCTTTCATTGTGGCGCGGTTATTTTCTTCGGAAACTGTCATAGTAGTTGGGCAGAAAGAAGTTACACCGTGGCTTAAAAGATACTTAGCCATTACTGCTACATCATCTTTTGTTATATCGGGGTCACTTAAGTCAATACCTGCGCCGCCATGGGTGTGGATATCTATAAGGCCGGGAATCATTGTGTAGCCTTCGCAGTCAATTACAAGGTCGCTTTCGCTGTAGGGGATGCTGTCCCCTACTCTTTTAATAATGCCTTCGTCAATTTCAATGGCGCCCTTTTTCATTTCAAAATTATCATCCAGGTAGTTTATGTTTATAAAAATCATAGCTATACTCCTTTCAAAGTATAAAATTTTCAAATATTAATAGTCCAATAACACCGGGAATGCCCAACACTCCCGAAAAAGCCATATTTATATAGGAAAATTTAAGGCAGACACCTATAAATTCACCGAAAAGATTGATAACAAGTAAGGCTGTAAGACCTGACAAAGCTGTGAAAACAAATTCCTTAAAATATTTCATACCGTATTCCTTTTTAGTTTTTTATAAATGTATGAAATATTTTTAAAGGCTATTACTCCTGTGCAGGTGCGAAATCCACCTTGCCTGTGGCTATAGAGGCGCTCGCCACCTTTATTTTAAGCTTTGTGCCTATGGTCAATATTTTGCCTGTTTTCGTGCAGCGCTGAGTAACTGCGCCGTCAAAAACGAAGTTATTATTTTTATATAAGACCACGGGTAAGAAGCCCTCGGCTGTATTACTGAGGCGGACAAACACGCCGTTTCTTGTAACGGAGCTTACTTCGCCCTCAAACTCCTCGCCTAAATGGTTCTTTAAATATTCTGCCATATAGCAGTCTTCGCAGTCTCTTTCTGCCCTCATAGCTCTTATTTCCGCCGCGGAGGAATCGGCTGCGCTGGCTTCTGCAAAGGCAGTATAGCGCTTGACTATATTTTCTACAGTTTCGCCCTCAAGGTAAGCGCTTAAAATTCTGTGGATTGAAGTATCGGGATATCTTCTTATGGGGGAAGTGAAGTGACTGTAGTCCTTTAAAGCAAGACCGAAGTGGCCCTTAGGCTCTACTGAATACCTTGCCTTCTCCATTGTGCGCAGCACCTGCTTGGAAACAAGACTTTCCGCTTCGGTATCCTTGGCTCTTTCCAGTATAACTGCAAAATCTGCCGTTGTTGGCTTTTCCTTTAAAAGCTCACGGCAGGGTATTCCCAATGCTTTTAAAAGTGTAACAAGCTCCCTTACCCTTTGAGGCTCAGGCTGTTCGTGGATTCTGTAAAGGAAGGGAATGTTTAACTCCTGCGAAAATTTTGCAGCTGCAATATTTGCACTTATCATAAACTGTTCGATAAGTCCCTGAGCTTCGCCTATTTCACGGGGTAAAATGTCAATACATACGCCGTTTTCATCAAGCACAAACCTGGATTCGTCACTTTCAATTTCCATTGTACCGCGGCTACCCATATTTTTCTTTAATATTAAAGCAAGCTCCCTTGCGTTTTCAAGCTCGGCTTTTACAGGCTCGTACTTTTTTAGAGTTTCTTCAGTAGCACTGCCATTAAAAATCTCGTTTACTTCGCTGTAAACACCCCTTACCTTTGAATTTATAACGGACTTTTTAAATTCATAGGAGAGCATTTTACCCGCAAAATCAAAATTCATTATGCAGGAAAAGGCAAGTTTGTCGGTGCCTGCATTTAAGGAACAGATGCCGTTACTGATATATTCAGGGAGCATGGGAATAACTCTGTCCGCAAAATATACGGAAGTGCCGCGTATCATAGCCTCCTCATCCACAAGGCTCCTACCCTTTACATAGTGGGATACATCTGCAATATGAACACCCAAAATATAACCGGTTTCAGTTTTTTCCACGGATATGGCATCATCCAAGTCTTTGGCATCAGCTCCGTCTATTGTAAATATATTTTTATCCCTTAAATCAATTCGCTTGTTTAAGTCTTCACTTGTTATTCCTTTGGCACTTATATCCTCTGCATCCTTTAAAACGTCCTCGGGAAATACTGAAGGAATGCCGTACTGCTCAATAATGGCATCTGCGCAAACCCTTGCACATTCGGCTTCACCGAATATTTTTATAACCTTGCACTCGCTCCATTCGTCTCTGTAGTCCTTATAGAGCTTGCAAAGCACCTTGTCCCCTTCCTTGGCACCGTTTAAATGGGTGATTATGGGGTTATACCTTAAATTATTATCGGGAATAAGCTCGGGATAATAATTTTCAAAGCTTACAGTACCCGTAGTAACACTTCGTGATTTTTCAATCACCCTTACTATTTTACCGTTTAAGCCGTCCTTTGACTTTTCGATATCAGAAACCAGCACCTTGTCCCCGATGTAGGCACCCATTAAATCTCTGCCGGGAATGAAAATATCCTCGCCGCCATCTATTGGTCTGACAAAACCGAAGCCTTTTGAAAGGGAGATAATTTCGCCTTCACACTCTCTTTTAAGCTCATTCAACACTATATCGTGGTTATCGTTTATAATATAGCCTTCGTTTTCAAGGGAATGGAGTGCATCGTAGAATGACGCCTTATCCTCAAAGCCTGATATTCTGTATAATTCACGGGAGGAAAATACACGTTTTCTGTCACGCCTTAAAACGTTCATTATCCTGCTTTCATAAAAGGTAAGCTCACGGGGAATATTTACCTTTTTATCTCTTTTTTCTTTGAAATCCTTTTTACCGGACCTTATTCTTTTGGATTTATTCTTATTGTTTGTTTTAAATTTCATTTTTACCTTTCTTTTGAAAAACTTATATATAATAATATTTATTGTCACAAAAACTAAACAAAATACCCCAACATAAATTTTATTTTATTTTTTTCGATTTGTAAAGTACTTAAGCAAATTAAACTTAAAGCATAAAAAATCTCCCCTTTAAAAGAGGAGATTTTGAAAATTATTTAAAGAAATGCTCTAAAAATTCATCAAGTGTACCTTCATACAGGGCTTCACAAAGGAAGGAATAGTGCATCTGGTCGCCGTTTGCGTAGTAGATATGTGTTTTACCTTCGTATTCAAAAAGGTCAATGTCGCTGCAGTTTATATTAAGTCCCGTTTTTAAAAGCTCTAATTCCTCATGGGTAAAATTCGAATCCTTATGGGGAATTCTGTCACCATCGCTATACATCATCACGGGGTTATGTAT
>JAGBID010000170.1 GCA_017935165.1 Clostridia bacterium | reverse complement strand
GTTAACGGCATTGTAAGCGGTGCACAGCCTGTTATAAGCTATAATTACGGCGCTAAGCTTTACAAAAGAGTTAAGGAAGGCATTCGCTTTAACACCATAGTAGGTTTTGTTTACACTCTTTTTGCATGGGTAATAATAGTAGCTTTCCCGAAATTCTGGTTCAACGTATTTTCCGACGACCCAAACCTTTCCATTCTCGGTACTGAGTCTTTGATAATTTACTTTTTCGGCTTTGTTTTTATGGCTCTGCAGTTTGCAGGACAAAGCACCTTCCAGGCACTTGGCGATGCTAAGCACGCTATATTCTTCTCACTACTGCGAAAAGCTGTGATAGTGGTACCCCTTACCTTTATATTACCAAACCTTGGCTTCGGTGTGAACGGTGTATTTTTAGCTGAACCCATAAGTAACGTAATAGGCGGACTTGCCTGCTACATAACAATGCGATTTACAGTTTACAGAAAACTATAAACAATATTTCAGGAATTAATAATTATGGAAAGATATTTAATTATAAATGCCGATGATTTTGGTATGTGCCGTTCATCCAACTTTGCAGTTTTCGACCTTTTAAAATCAGGCAAAATCACTTCAAGCACAATTATGGCACCCTGCAGTTGGGCACCTGAAGCTGTTAAATTTGCTAAAAACAACCCCGAACTTGCTATAGGCGTTCATCTTACCACCACAAGTGAATGGGATAATTACCGCTGGGGTCCTGTTGGCAGTTTTCCAAATTCCACTTTACGGGATAAGGAAGGTTATTTTTACCACGAATGTAAGGACTTTGAAAAACACGCAGATTTAAAAGAAACCGAAACGGAAATAAGAGCGCAAATAGAAAAGCTTAAAGCTTTGGGGCTTAAGCCTTCGCATCTTGATAATCATATGGGTTCACTTTACGGTGTAGCCGCAGGCAGGTTTGAACTTTTGGAGCTTATGATTAAAATAGCAGGCGAATATAAATTACCCCTTCGTATGCCTATGAATTTTACTGATGAACAGTTCAGCAACACAATGCTGGACGTTAAAGTAAACCCCGAAGCTGTTAAAAGCCTGATAAACAAAGTGGTAGCATACGGAAAAAGCTTAGGCGTAGCTATGCCGGATTACCTTATGCCCGGCGATTGGTCAGGCCCGCAGAAAGAAAGCTACGAAAATTATAAAGAATATATTTACGAGCTATATAGGAGTTTTCCTTCAGGCGTAACCGAAACCTATATTCATCCCGCAATTGAAACCGATGAACTTAAAGGCACTTCAAGCGTATGGCAAAGAAGAGTATGGGAATATAAGCTTTTTTCCGATGAACAAACCAAGCAGCATATTGATTCCCTTGGCATAAAGCTTATTAATTACCGAGATTTAGCTAAAATGAGAAATTTATAAACTAAATCAATATCTCCAACTAAAAACAAACGGATGAGCAATTCTCTTTTGCCCATCCGTTCTTTTTATTTTATTAAATCCTTAATTTTTATAGGTCCAAAGGTAGGAATTGCGTTATTCTCGCTGTCTGTTATATTTGCATAGTAAGAGCAGCCATAGGCATAGCTTAAATATAAATCCGCAATTTCCTCAGGAGCAATTTCGTTTTTAATATATACTTTATCCCCTTCAAGCTTAAGGTGAATAATCTTCTTTACTTCTTCAAGGCCTTTTTCATCTTTTGAAATATAAAAACCGTAAGGAATTCCGTTTGACTTTAAAGCACCCTTTAAGTTTTTGAATTTAACCACTATGTTATTTAAGAAGGGTACAAATTCATCGGCAACAAGCTCTGCTTCTTCAATATCTATCTGATTTACATCGCCATTTAAAACCTGAAGCATAGCATTTGCAGCTCTTTCACCCAAAATTCTGTGAGAATCACCGGAAAGATGAATCATATCGTCAAGCTCTAAATCGCAGGTGTTAACAGTTAAGAGGTTTGAAATATCTTTATAAAGTGTTCGCTGCTTATCCCTGATTACGGACCACCAATATGCGCCTTCGCCCTCAGTTACAGTATATCTATGAAGCTGAGCTTCAATAAACGGTAATTTTTCGTTATTAAAATCACGCCTGAATGCGTTTACAAGATTTTTCATATCATCAACGAAAGTTTCAGCATCGCCTTTATTACATTGTGATTCACCCTGATGCCAGAAAACACCCTTAACAACGTTTCCGCACTCAGCCACACGCCTTTTCATCATAGCATAAAGAGCTTTATCTTTACCGGGCTCCCAGTTTTTAATGCAGGAGCCACCAACTGCACAAGGAATTACACCCTGAGGCACCTTAGTTTTCTCTTTCATACTTTTTGCAAAGAAGTATCCGGGTCCTACACCGTCACGGTGAACTTCGGGATATTCTGTTTTCCACTGAGTACCTTTGCGGTATTCGCGGTAGGGGATTCTTATATAATCCTCTTTAATTTCCCAGATTTGGTGAAGCTGAGGCTTGGCGGGTGCCCAAGCTTCCGACATATAGTAACATCTTACTTCGCTATCGGTATTAATTTCAAGCTCTGCAAGACTGCCTCTTAATCTGCCTGCGCCCTCCATATTGGACTGACCTGCTAAAATCCATAAATCGCCAACGTAAATATCGGATAATTTAACTTCATTTGAGGAATCGGAAATTATTATTTCATAAGGTCCGCCTGTTTTAATACCCTTAAGCTTAAATAAATTCTCACCTAAATATTCTATATTACCTAATGAAGAGCTTACTTCGCCTTCAAACTCTGCTTTAAATAAGCAAGTGCACAAATCATTATTATCCCTTTGTAATAAAGCTCCGTTTTTTATACCTTGTAAAATTTTCATACTTACGCTCCGTGAAATTTATTAATGCTTTAATTATATTATAAAACATCTCCGAAAACAAGGAACATCGGATAATCTTTTACGGGAAGATATTTAAAATAAGAAGTACCGTGAGCATCTTTTTCTTTAAAAGGTATTTCGTAAACTGCGCCGTCCATGGGGTCTACCAAATGTACTTCTCCCTCAATTGCAGCTTCAATGCTTACAGCACCCTCATACTCAGTGGTCATTAAATCGGTCGGGTACCAGTACGCAAGGGCGTATGATCCGTTATCTAATTTAAACCCGCCGTAAACAGCTTCGAAAGCCGCTACAGTGCGCACTTTACCTAAATGAGGAGCTGATTCCCTATTAAATATTACAGGAAGGTCAACTTCCGTCAAGTCGCCGCCAAGAAGTGAACAGAGATTCTGAAGTGCATAGTATGAAGGCTTAGGAGTATATTCGCCTGTTGCAAAGCCTTTTTCGTCAAAATCTGCGCCCAATACGCCAAAATAACCGTAGTCCAGAATGGAGGAATCGTCACCGACCTTACCGTTTAAGGCTTCTATCATATCCACGCAGGTAAAGAAGGATGTAAACTTAACGCCGTTTAACAGATCTATAGTTAAATGTCTTAAAAGCTGCTTTGCCTGCTTTCTTTCCGTCCAGGCACCTTCGTTCATAGCTCCGTGACCGTTTGGCTTTGACTGTGAACCGCTTTCGCCCTGAATGATATCTAAATTCACCCCGTGCATTCTGCAAAGACCCTTAAGGGCTTTTACCTTTTGCTCAACGTTTTCTTCACTGTAGGTGTATTCGTGGAAAGTGATGGCGTCAATATAATTTGCCATACCCGTATTAAAGGCTTCCTGAAGGAAAACTACAGGAGAAGTGAAAACAGAGCCACCCATTATGTAAGCGTTATCGTCGCATTCTTTAATTGCCTTTGCAGTATCTATGGCAAAATATCCGTACTCAGTAGCGTTCACACCTTTTTTCCAAGCATGGGCACCATCGGGTTCGTTCCAGATTTCGTAGTCTTTCACTCTGCCTTTAAAGTGAGTGATAAGCGCCTTAACGTAATTTATCCAGGCTGTTTTCATTTCCTCACTGTAAATAGGGGCACAGCCTGCAGCACCGTAAACTTCCTTTGCAAAATCATCGTAAAGACCGTTACCATAGCAGAGGCAAACCCAGGGAATCATATCTCTTTTTAAAAGATTATCTACAATGCTGTCAAGCCAAGTAAAATCGTAAACGCCCTTTTCTTTCTCTGTCCTTGCCCAGCCTGACTGAATCCTTATCCACTTCACACCTATTTTTTGAAGCTTGTCGTAAGCTTTTTCAGGGTCAAATACTGCTCTGTCCAGCTTTTCAAACCCAATACCCAACCTTGAAGATTTTATTTCGCTTGCAGACTTTGCTTTAAGATTGCCTATTTTATTAAGTCTGTACATAAATTCGCCCTCTCTTTTTTATTTCGGTTGTATTTTAACCTATTTTATTATATTATATAGAAGTAATTCATATATTTACAGATAATTTCTTACTTTGTTTTTAACAAATCTTACTGTGAGGTATAATTATGTTCAGCTTACCTGAAAACCTTACCTTCGGCTATTGGGACTCTTCTGTTTTTGGAGACATTAATATTTCCCAAAAAAGAGTAGTCACGCAATTTGAAATTGAGCTTCACCTTGAAGACGGCAACAGAAACCTTGTAAACGGTGAGAGCAATAAAATTATAAAAAACTATATCCTTGTGGCGAAACCCGGCGATATAAGGCAAACGGTATTACCCCTAAAAACAGCCTACATTAAATTTGACGCAGAAGGTGAACTTAACAGCCTTATAACTAAGCTGCCGCGGCACTTTCCTTGCCGCCAACACGATGAATTTTTATCCCTTATAAACAAAATGCTGAGCTTTAGGGAAAACAAACTGCTGCTTTACAGCACACTTCTGTCACTTTTAAATTTGGTTATAGAGAACTCGAAAATAAGTTCCGAGAAAAATAACTACAGCTTTATAAAGGAAGCTAAAAGTTATATTGAAAAGCACTTTAGTGAGAATATAAGGCTTAAGGATATTGCTGCCAATGTGCATTTAAGTGAAATATACTTTCACACTATTTTCAAGGAGACTTTGGGAATAAGCCCACATAAATACCTTACCGATTACAGGATAAATAAGGCTAAGCTGTATCTTTTGCAAAATGACAAAAGTATAAGTGAAATTGCGGAATTAACAGGCTTTGGCTGTCAGCAGTATTTTAACAAGGTTTTTAAAAAGGAAACAGGCTTCACCCCTGCTTCCTACAGAAAAAACATCCATTCGGATTATTTGCTTTAATATAAAAGGGAGACGGTTTTAAACTCGTCTCCCATAATTTTTTTATTTAGTTATTTACGAAGCTTTAAAGCCATTGCAACCCAGCCTTTTTCCTCAAGGCGCTCGATAACTTCGAATTTATCGAGGATGTTATTAAGCACATCCTCTTCTCTGTTATCAATAATACCGCTTATGATGTAGGTGCTGTCCTCATTCATAAACAGGGGTGCATCCTTTGAAAGAAGGATAACAATGTCAGCTACGATGTTAGCGGCAACAAGGTTAAATTTACCGCTTACCTTTTCGGTTAAGTTGCCGCATATACCTGTAAAGCGCTCACTTACTTTATTAAGCTTTGTATTTTCGATAGCTGTTTTCACAGCTAAGGCGTCAATATCCACACCAACTGCACTTGATGCGCCTAAAAGGAGACCTGCAACGGATAAAATACCGCTGCCGCAACCCATATCCAGCATCGTGTCCCCTTCTTTAAGGTACTTTTCAATAAGCTGCATACAAAGACGTGTGGTTTCGTGAGTACCTGTACCGAAGGCAAGACCCGGCTCGATATCCAATACAACCCTGCCCTCAGCATCGTAGTCCTCTATCCAAATGGGGTGAATTAAAATCTTCTTACCTACCTTAATAGGCTTGAAGTACTTTTTCCAGTTGTTTATCCAGTCCTCCTGAGCACAGCCGTAGGTTTCGATTTCATTCCATATATTTTCAGCTGTGTAGCGCTCCCTTAAGAAGCCAACAGCCTCCAAGGGGTTTTCCTCGGGATTTATATAGACATGGATAATACCCTTTGTTCTGTCCTTTGCCAAAAGGTCCTCGTCAATTAAATCTATATGGGCAATTTCCATTGCTTCCTCTTCTAAATTTGAGTAGTCCTCAATATAAATACCGTAGGGCACTACCATCTGAGCTATGTCACCTGCTCTGTCAATATCCTCGGCATTAACTGTTATTGCAACCTCGGTCCAATCCGCGGTAATTTCGTCGCTTATAATATACTCGTTATTCTCTGTCATTTTTCTTACTCCTAAAGGTATTTTTACTATTGTAGCAAAATTCAATCACTTTTACAAGAGGGCTTTTTAAATGGATGAATATAATTACAATAAAAGCTTGTTTTTAAAGCAAGGAATTATTTTAACCTCGGTTTCTGTATTTTTAAGACTTACAAATATATTTTACCGTTCCTTTTTAAGCAGTAAGTTAGGAAGTGAGGGTTTAGGACTTTACCAGCTTATATTCTCTGTTTTTACCTTCGCCGTTACCCTTTCCACCTCGGGAATAAGCCTTGCGGTTACGAGACTTGTGACTACGGTAATTGCCGATGATAACAAAGGTGCTGTAAATAAAACCGTAAAAGGCTGCCTCATTTTTGCTGTGATTTTAAGCTTATCCGTAGCTTTTATTTTATACATCCTTTCCGATTCGCTTTCACTTCTGCTTTTAGGTGATATAAAGCTTTCTTTCTCCCTTAAAATATTAAGCCTCGGACTTCCGTTTATGGCTATGTGCACCATATTAAAAGGATATTTTTTAGCTGTAGATAAAGGCACGGTGACAGGCATTGCCGATACTTTAGAGCAAATTCTGACTATAGCTTTATGCACCTTGTTTTTTAACCTTTTCTCCCTTCGTTCAATTAACTCAGGCTTAATATGGGCCATGGCAGCCTCCTCCTTAGGCGAGACCGTTTCCTTTATTTATAACTATATTTCCTATAAAAGAAGCCTGAAGCTTTATAAAAACAAGCCTGCTAAGAAGCTTCCCAAGGCATTTGTCAGGAAAGGGCTTTTTCACATTGCCTTGCCCTGCACCTTAAGTGCGGCTGCAAGAAGTCTGCTTAATACCCTTGAAAACATACTTATACCCATAATGCTTCAAAGCTCAGGCTTTCAGAGAAATGCAGCCCTTTCATCCTACGGTGTTTTGCAGGGAATGGCTGTGCCTGTGCTTTACTTTCCTGCTTCCTTTTTATATTCCTTTGCCTTTTTACTTATCCCGAAAATTTCCTTTGACCGTGAGCAAAACAGAAAAAAACATTTAAGCTACTTAAGCGAGAAGGCGCTATTTACTTCACTTATTTTCGGCTGCTTCTTTTTTGCTTTGTTTTTTCTGCTTGCGGATGAATTCGGTGAAGTTTTTTACAAAAACAAAGAAGCAGGCTTTTACATCCGCCTGCTTTCTCCTTTAACGCCATTAATGTATTTAGACAGCGTCACCGATAATCTTTTAAAAGGAATGGATAAGCAATTTGATTCTATGAAATACAATATGCTAGATTCCTTTTTAAGGGTGCTTATGATAATTACCTTTATGGGTAAATACGGTATGAAGGCTTACCTTTTTATAGTATGGTTTTCCACCATTTTCAACGCTGCCTTAAGCCTTAACAAGCTTATTAAAACGGGAGACATTAAGCTTAAAAGCTTTTATCCCATACTTTTAATTTTACCCTTTGCCTTTTTGTGTGTAATGCTGCCTGATTTTATTTTTTCTTTAACAGGAAATAAAATTGATTTTACCCTTTTATTTACGGTTAAAACCCTTTTGTCCGCTGCTTTGTTTTCAGCAGGATTACTTATAGCGCGTTTAAAATGTCGACGGCATTTGTGTCAGGCTTAACCTTAGGCATAACCTTTTCGATATTTCCCTTTTCGTCAATTATAAAGGTTGTTCTCACTACGCCCATACTTACCTTGCCGTAAAGCTTTTTCTCCTGCCATACACCGTAAGGCTCAATTGCCTTTCTTTCGGGGTCGGAGAGAAGGATAAACTCTAAGCCGTGCTTCTCGCTGAATTTTTGGTGTGAAGCCACGCTATCCTTACTTACGCCTATTACCACAATATCCCTCTTTTTAAATTCCTGCAGATTGCTCTGGAAAGCGCAAGCCTGCCTTGTACAGCCGGGAGTATTATCCTTGGAATAAAAGTAAACAACTACCTTTTTACCAAGAAAATCACTGAGGGAAACTTCCTTACCCTCTTTATCAAGCAAAGTAAAATCAGGGGCTTTCATACCTTTTTCTAACATATTATTTCTCCTTTACAGTAAAATTTTCTGTGTGTTCCAAATCAAATCTGAATTCCTTGCCGCCGTTTTGAATATTGTTTACGAACTCTATATCCTTTGTATATCTTGCAAACAAAGGCATTTCAGAATCGAAAGTATTGTTTATTACCTTTATGCCACTATGGTAGTAAGGCGCCTTTTCACTTGCATTATACTCAGGGCAGGCGGAAACATGAGCTCTGCTGCCGATAAATCTGTTACCTTCAAAGCAAACGTCCTTTACGGGACTTGCTTCAAACCAGTAGTTAGTATCGCCTGTAAACATAATAGGTAATTCAGTTGCGCAGTTTCTTATTATAGTTTTGCCTCTTGTTTGTATTCTTAAGTGAGTATTGGATTTACCGAAGCTGCAGTTTTCCACCAAAACCTGTGGCTGAGTGCTTAAGTTTTCGATAATATCGCCTTTTTCTACATCTGGAAGCTCTTTATCAAGCTCCCAAACAGCATAGCAGCGGTCAAGTATTTCAATATTTTTTATTACGGCTTCTGCTTTTAATTCAAGTGTGCTTCCCTTATATACGGCAACGGTATCTCCTATACCGAAATTTTTATAATACTCGTTCACCATATTGCTCTGAGCGGTTCTGAACACTTTAAGCTTATTGGCGTTTATTTCTTCTGCCTGATAGAAATTATTATGGATGTTCAGTGCGTCGTCCACCATACCTTCTACCTGAGAGTTTTTTATAATGAGCTTTCCTTTGCTGCTTATCAGGTGCATTGCATCGGCAGCATTAGTGATAATGCCATGGGATTTTTCGTCTCTTGTTAGCCTTAGGCCATCGATAGTGAGGTTTTCAGTATACATTGAAAGTATGCCCATACCCGCACCATTAATTATACGGTAATTTTCAAGGGTAATATTTTTAGAACAGATAATAAAGCAGGAGCTTTTATCCCTATATTCGTGAGTTTAAACAATGCTTGTGCCTTTTTCCCAGAGTTTGCCGTTTCCCCAGGGCTTGATACCGCTCATAGTAATAATGCCGTTTTCTTCTTTTACTTTTACCTGATGAACTTCACAGGGAGGGCTTTCGTGGCGCTTTACTTCCTCGCCTATAACGATAACGTCGATACCTACGCCGTTTCTTGTTTCATTATCAAAAGCCTGAATAAACATATCACCTATGTGAAGATTTCTGTTTTCCCATGTATCGCTATAAGGAATCATATAACCGTTCTCGATTTTTACAGGGAATTTTTCATTTTTCTTAACAAAAAGATCTTCGCCATTGTTACCAAGAACCTCAAGTTCAGTATAGAATGAGCGGTCATACTCTACGTTTACGTTCTTAATTGTAAGGTTTTCGCAGTTTTCTATTATAAATGGCTGTATTCTGCCTTTTAAATAAAGTGTAGCACCTGAAAAATCAAGAACTGTGTCCTTTAAATCTTTAAGCAGTATGGCTGTATCAAGATATCCATAATTAAATGCACTTAAAGATATATAAACGTTATCAGTAAGTCTTTTTGCATCGCTTAAGCAGAATGCAAGCTTTTCGCCATCAAAAACATAGTATTTACCGCTTTCAAATACTGTTTTATTATCAAATTTAATTTTTTCCATTAAATATACCTCTCTATAATAACTGATATCCTGCCCTTTTTAGTCTGTCCGTTTACTGCCTTAAGTATTATTTTTCCTAAACCTCTTACGGAGATTTTATCCCCTTCGCTCACCTGCTTGTCGGGTTTTTCCGTAGGCAGGCCATTAATTTGGACCTTACCGCCTTCCACATATTGGGAGGCTAAATTCCTGCCAACTCTGAAACCTGAGGAAATAACCGCATCCAGCCTGAGGGAAGCTAAAGTATCCTTAATTTCCTTTAATTCAGCCACAGGGACAGAGGCTTCCTTTATGGGAATTTCGGTAAGGCTTATTTTTGTTCTGCCTGCCGAAATAAAGTTTTGCATTATGTAGTTGGTCATTTCCCTTGTAACAAAGAAATCGCAGCTGCCTTTACCTACTAAAATATCACCTACGCATTCCCTTTCAATACCGCTGCCCATTAGTGCACCTAAAAAATCGCGGTGGCTTAATTCATCATTTTCGTAGAACTTTGCCCTTAAGCAGACTACGGGACTTTCCTCATCATATAATGAATCCTCGGTTAAATAATCGGGAAGGTAAATAAGCATCCTTCTCTCGCTATCCTCATATCCGCCGAAGTAGTAAAGACATTCAACATCACCGAAAAGGTAGCGTGCCATTTCCTGCTCACGTGGTGAAAGGAATGAGGTGTTTGCCATTATATTTTTATTTATGCCGCTGTTTATTTTGTCCCACAGCTTAGCAAGGAGGTATCTGTCCTCACTTGTGTGGGCAATTTTCTCAATATTTCTTCTGTCCATTTAATTACCTTATTCGTCAGTTAAAATTCTTATGGCTTCAAGGTATTTTTCACGCCTTATAAGTGCTTTTTCCGTAATTTCATTGAGCCTTGACAAATCGCTGTTGTGCTTTAAATCCGCCAGCTTTACTTTTCTTGCGGTGGCATTCTTCTTAATTTTCCTTACGTAGTCCATATATGGGACATCCTCACTGTGGGTAAGAAGCATTAAAACCTCGGTAACCTCACTGCCGAAACCCATTGAATTTAAGTCCTTAAAGGTATAGGGAGTATCCTCCACTACATCGTGTAAAAGAGCACACACCGTGCTTAACTCATCATCCATACTTTCCGCCAGATGGAAGGGATGGAAAACGTAGGGCATACCGCTTTTATCAAGCTGGTTTTTGTGAGCCTCGAAGCATAATTTCAAAGCCTTTTTAGTAAGCTCCGTGTATATCATGTTATTTTCCTCCCTTGAAATAACGTTACCATAATCTTATCACATTTATAACCATTTGACAACACAAAGAAAACCACCTGATTTCTCAGATGGTTTAGTTTTTTATTCGGGTCTTTTGTAAACTTCGTTGGGGATGTCGGGGTTGCCCTCGTGATAAGAAGGCTGGAGCATATCACCTGCTACGTTTTTATCTGTGCAGGCTGTGTCGAACCTATATTTATCCCTGTCCGCTTTATTACGGAAGTTGGGAATTTCCATAGGCATACCCCCTGCCAAAATTGAACGGTAGGCAAATAAACCGGGCAAGAACATATCGCAGGCTTCATAGATATCTATCATATCGTTTTCTCTGCCGAGAACCGCCTCGCAGAAATGGTACATTGTAAGGTAGTCACCGCCGCCGTGACCGAAATCACGGGATACATTGGTAAACTCGTCGTGGGGGTAGTAACGCATTTCAGCATCCAAAATATTCTGACCCTCATACTCATCGATGTTGACAAGGAGCTTTTTGTAGTTGACGTGTTCGCCTGTTGCCTCTCTTGCACATTCTGCCCTACCTTTGGAGCCGTACATATTGAACCAATAGGAGTTTTTACTTACACCCACACCGTGAATACTTTTGATTATGGCACCGCTTTCAAGGGTTATCATCTCAATAGCCACGGGAGCAGCTTTAGCACCCATACGGCGCATACGCTCGTTGTAGGGAAGCTCGAAACCTGTTACTTTAACAGGTCTCTCCCCTGCAATATGAATCATAGGTCCTATGGAGTGTGTGCAGTAGAAGGTAGAAGGCATATGATTGCGCCAGTTGTCGGGATTATAGCCCGTTCTTGCTCGCCAGCCATCCTCACAGTTATGGAGGTACTCACCTTCGCCGTATTCAAACTTACCTATTCTGCCATCCTTAACCATTTTTCTCATCTCACGGTTACAGGGCATATAGGCGTAGTTTTCAGCAAAGCCGTATACTAAGCCGCTTTCCTCCACGGCTTCTACAAGCTCAACACCTTCCTTAAGATTTTGGAACGGTAAAACCTCACTTAAAACGTGCTTGCCGTTTTTAAGGGCCTTTACTGCAAAGGGAGCGTGCTCGGTGCCGTAGTTGGCAAGAACAACAGCGTCCATATTTTCGTATTTAATAAATTCATCGAAATCCGTAAAGCAGGCAATACCTTCTCTTTTTTTAGCATCAAGCTTATGGACGTTGAAATCACATATAGCTGTAACAACGGCGTTACTTGCCTTTTCGCAGTAATTCATAGCGAAGGTGCCGCGACCAAGACCTAACACACCAATTCTTACCTTATCCATCTTGTTTCTCCTTTAATAGAAAGAGGGCAGTTTTTTCTGCCCTCCTGATAATTATTCACTCTGTTTGAGGGTCATAAGGAAGTTGCCTTCGTTATCAAGCAAAGTAAGCTCTTTAAGCTTTAAGTTATTCACGATATTCTGCCAACGCTCCACCATATCCTTGTTTTCATCGTCAATATAGTTGACGGGCAGGAAACCTGCCTTAATGTAGGTAGAGAGAGCTGCCTCGCGCTTATCGCCTGTTAAGAGGAAAATTTTATCCTTACCCATAGCAATAAGCTTACTTAAAGAATCATCGGCAATAAAGCTGCCTAAACCTAAGCCACGGTACTCACTTTTAACGGCAACCATATGGATATAACCCATACCCGTGCTCCACATATTTGGAACAACGGTGTAAGTAGCAATTTTTTTGCCGTCCTTTTCAATGAAGTAAGTGTCACGGAGAGGGTTAGGTCCGTCAATATTAATAAGCTCGTTTACAAATCTCTGTTCAGCCGTAGCAGGATCAATAAGACCGTCGGAACAAATTTCGCACCAGGCGGGAATATCCTCATCACCCTTATACTTTGTCACAATAAATCCTTCAGGTAAAGCCTTACCGCGTACCTTGGGATTAAAGTTATACATTTTCAAGCTGCTCATAGCACACCTATTAATATCTGTACTTTCTGTCCTGACCGTAGGAATCTGCCCACTTCTTTCTCCAGTACTCGTAAACCTCATCGGGAACTTCGGGGTTACTTTCAGAATAGGAAGGCTGGAGCATATCGCCTGCAAAGTTTTCATCCCAGGTAGCTGTGTCGTTTCTCCACTTATCTCTCTCGCTCTTTAAACGGAGGTTGGGGATTTCCATGGAAGCATTATTGTTAAGGCAGCTTCTGTAAGCAAATAAGCCTGCAAGCATCATATCGGTTGCTTCGTAAACGTCAACTATCTCAGCTTCCTCATCGCCTAAAATCTTCTCACAGAAGAAGTACATTGTATAGAAGTCAGAGCCGCCGTGACCTGCTGATGCAGCCTTAGCTGAAAGCTTCTCGGTGGGTCTGTACTTAATATTGCCCTCGTAGGGAGCATCGTCGCACATAAGGTATAAGGTATCAATACCCTTGTCTGTTGCTTCTCTTGCGCTTTCGGCTCTGCCGTCAGAACCGTAAACAGAGTACCATACGGAGTTAGTGTAGGGACCTACACCGTGAACACTCTTTAATACAGCGCCGTTTTCAAGAGTAATGATAGCAAGGCCGATAGGTGAACCTAAAGCGCCCATTCTTGCACAGCGGTCGTTATAAGCTACCTCAAAGCCGCTTACCTTAACGGGTCTTTCACCTGCAATATGTATCATGGGGCCTATGGAGTGTGTGCAGTAATATAAACCGCTCATCTTATTTCTCCAATGTTCGGGAAGACCGTAAGTGATTCTGTCCCAGATAGGCTCGCAGTTATGTAAATACTCGCCCTCTGCGTACTCGATTTTACCGAGTTTACCTTCAAGCTTTAAGCGGCGCATCTCTCTGGGTGCGGGCATATAGCAGTAATTTTCAGCATAAGCGTAGATTTTGCCTGTTTCTTCAACAGCTTCAATAAGGTCAACTGCTTCCTTTACGTTCTGGAATGCAAGAACCTCACTCATAACGTGCTTGCCTTCCTTCATGCAGCGAACAGCATAGGGAGCGTGCTCGTTAGCAAAGTTAGCAAGTACAACTGCATCCATATCGTGCTTGATAAATTCTTCGAAATCTGTGTAATAAGTGATACCCTTAGCCATTTCCTCGTTTTCTTTTTCGTTCATTTTCTTAAGATCTTCAAGGAAGGGCTCGTAGAAATCACATACGGCTACAAGCTCAGCATTCTGTGAATGGAGGCAATACTTCATCATTGTTTTTCCGCGGCCTGCGCCTAAAACACCAATCTTAACTTTTTTCATTTTGTTTACTTCCTTTCAAATTAAATATATTAAACATAATCTCCGAACTTTATGTCCTAACTTTATTATACTAAATTTTCAAAGATTAACAACAATAAATTTTCCACTAAATTGCGGAATATATCCACATTTTAAAGCTTAAAAAGCTTTACCGCATTCTCACGGCAGAATTTAAAGTAAAGTTCCTTGCTTATTGCACCATTTACATACTTTTCGTCTATCCACTCGGAAAGTGGGCTTACACCGTCCTCTGCCCTGAAGGAGCAGTCCGTACCGAACATAACTCTGTCACTAAAGGTATTCAGGAACTTAAAGCCGTTTGCTTCATCCTTTTTAATTGCGGTAAAGCCGCTGCCTGCGGAGAAATCGGCATAGAGGTTTTCGTATTTACCGAAAAGCTCAAACAGCCTGCCCTCTTCGGATTTTACTATCTCTCTGCTTTTATAAATATAATTCCAAAAGTCCCAGCTATGGCCGATTACTTTAAGCTTAGGGTACTTTTTAAGCATTTTTTCAAGCCTGAATAAATCTTCCTCATCCACAACTCCGTAGGCTAAACCTACCTTTGGGGAAACGTGAATGGTAACGGGCAAATCAAACTCCGCGCACTGAGCTAAAAGATTATCGTACAAGGGGTCGTCAAAATAGAGGTTGGCTGTCATTTCACCTACTGAGACAGCACCCCTTTGCTTATAAAATTCAAATATTTTACTGAAATCCGCTTTCTCGTTATTGCCGAACATTCTTGGGTCAATGCCTATAGCAAAGCTGAAGCTTTCGGGATATTTATCCTTTATATGCATAACCGTTTCGGTAGTCATAATGAAACGGCGGCTTTCGGGACTTACCAAAGCCTGCAAAATTCCCTTTTCGATTCCGCTTTTCTTATAATTTTCAATTACCGTCTCGGGCAAGGGCGCTTCCCACATATCTTTTACGGGCAGTTCGTTTTCCATAGCGTGAATGTGCACGTCTATTTTATTTTTGCAGAGCTCCATAGTATAGCCTCCCGATTTTTTAAATTAAATATAACATCTTGTTTTTAGTTTTTCAAGGACTTTAAAAAAGTAAAGCAATATAAGGTCACCAAAAACTAAAAGGAGGGTGAAATGCCCTCCCTACAATTATATATTTTTAAAGCTTAAAGATTCTTACCGCATTTTCACGGCAGATTTTAAAGTAAGCTTCTTCACTGAGTTCACCGTTTAAATATTTTTCGTCAAGCCACTCGGGGAGTTTACGTTCATCGCGCAAATCGCAAAAATCACAGGCAAAGCAGAGCCTGTCCTTAAAGGTTTCAATAAAAGCTAAGCCGTTTTCCTCGTCACGGGCAAGGGCGTTATAGCCACTGTTTGCAGAAAGGTCGCCGTAGAGGTTCTCGTATTTAGTGAATAATTCCCAAAGTCTGCCTTTTTCTACCTTACCTTCAGGGTGACCCTTCATACTTTCGCTGTCTAGGTTAGTGCCCATATGAGCCCAGAAAGCCTGAGAATGACCGAATAATTTAAGCTTGGGGAACATTTGAAGTATTTTTTCCACTCTGGGAAGACCTACTTCGTCCACAACGCCGTAAGCGAAACCCACTTCAGGAGAAATATGGATGATAACAGGAATATCACACTTTTCACACTGAGAAAGCATGTTGAGATACATAGGGTCGTCGAAATTGATATTTGTGGTAACTTCGCCCACAACCTTGGCGCCCTTACTTCTGTAAAACTCAATAAGATAAGTAAAGTCGGATTCAAGGTTATTTTTTATCATCTTAGGGTCAAGACCGATGCCAAAGTAGAATCTATCGGGGTATTTTTCCGCAATCTCCCTTTCCATTTCAGTAGTCATCATAAAATTGCGGTGCTCGGGACTTGTAAGAGGTAAAAGGAAGCCTTTCTCTATACCGTATCTGTCGTATTTTTCTATAAGCTCCTCAGGTGAATGAAAGCCTACGAAAGTACGGTCGGGGCAATCGGTAATTATAGAATGAGCGTGAATATCGATTTTATTTTTACAAACTTCTTTCATTTTGAATCCTCCTTAATTTACGTAGCCGAAAATTCTATTCCAGCTGCCAAATACCGTTTCATTATCTTTACGAACTATAGAACCGTTAACTACAGCTGATTTACCATTATTATCTGCTAAAATTATAGCGTCGGTCTCATAATTTTCAGGAGCGATAATGCAGTTATTGTGCATCACTTTTCCGTCACTTAAAAGATTTATAAAGAACTTTTTATCACCATAAGTTACTTTTATATATGTTTCAAACTTTTCGTATGTGGGCTTAATATTTTCATCAAAGCAGAGCATAGAAACGAACTTAGCGTGACCTTCACTGTCCGTTTCTAAATTATAGGATTTATACTGGCAGTTAGGCTCACGGTGGTGCTCTGTGTAGCCTTCTTTCAAAGTAAAGCTGCAGGGAGTAAGCATTTTAAAGGAGCTTTCATTTAACACTTCCTCATGAAGAAGGAAATTACATACGCCGTTTTCGTAGCATTCGATATCGTCGTAAATCAGAATACAATTATCTATCCACAGGAAATGGCGGTGGTGTTTTCTGAACCATCTGCTCATAGGACCTGAGCAATCGGCAAGAGCATAACGGAAGCCGTTTTCATCCTTAAAATAAGGTATCCTGCCGCGGTTATGAGCGTGATTTTTGTAGTTATCCCTATAATCCTGACCTTGCTCATTAAATAAAACTACGTTATGAGCCTTACTCTGAACAAAATACCCCTGATAGCAAGGATGTGAATAAGTACCGGGTGTACCTGAATCGATAATATCGGGATTACCGTTTTTGAAAAGAATAAAGTTACCTGCATCTGCATGGCAATGGTTAAAGGTATCGCCTGATTTCACTGCAAACAGAGTAGAATTTTCCTTGAAGCTTTCTCTGAAATAAGCAAGGCCTATATCGCTATAGTATCCTGAATTAAAATCAGGATACTTAGCTTCCTTATTTTCTTCATTTATTAAAACCAAAAGGAGGTTTACAAAGCCTGCATTAAAGACCTTTATCTGATTTACAAACCAACGAAGTTCAGGCATATCAAAGCCATATCTTAAAAGCAATGTTGGTAATTCACGGGTATCAATTCTGCTGCAATCGCCAAAGTTTACCCAGTAGTCCGTTTCACTTGAAGGATAATAATTATCAAAGAAAAATTTAGCAAAACTTTTTAATATAGCTTCATCGTTAAAGGGGTGTTTTCCAAAAGCTCTTCTGTATATACTTGCAAAGCGGCAGTATTCGTAAACGGAATAATCGAAATAGCTAACGCCTTCCCAATATCCGCCGTTATCGTTATTTTTAGGCTTACAGTTAATTATATTGCCCTGGTACTTAAACCAGGCTTCGGTACATTTTGCTGTTTTCTCTAAAAGCTCAACACCGTTCGGAATAAGGTCCTTCATAATTGTAAGGGCCATAGCGGCGTTAGATACTATTGCTATCCAGAAGTTGTGACCCATTGTGTCAAGGGCGTGGATTCTTGTATCGTGCAGTACCCACTCCTCCATAATAGGCATAATTCCTTTTTCGTAGGTAGAGTTTATTACCTTTTCTCTTTCTTCACTTGTTAATAAATCGCCAAACAGCGCATAACCCTGAGACATAAGCACGGTGGAAAGAGCAGAAATTTGTTCGCTGCGGCTTTTAAAACTACCGCCATGGGCAATGCCCGGGTTCCAGAATTCAGCTTCACAGAAAGTGAGCATAGTTTCTCTGGCTTTTTCAAAATATTTTTTATCACCTGTAAAGTAATAAGCAAAACCTAAAATTTCGGTTTCGCCCTTAATTATTCTGCCAAAATCACCGGGCACAGCCTTTTTTTCTAAAAAAGAATCCGCTCTTTTTAATGTTAAATCTACAATGTACTTAATTCTTTCGTTATTACTGTTTTTAATTTTCTCTATTTCATCCAATGAGAATAAATAATCGTTAAGCATTTTATTATCTCCCTTTCTGGGAATTTTTAATAAATTATACCAAAAAGGGCAGGAGAAATAAATCCCCTACCCTTTCACCGTAATAATTATTTATCTGTCTTATTAACTTTGCCGTACCACTGGCCTTCCATAGCACCTTCAGCATCGTTCTGAACGTCTAAAAGCTGCTGATAATTCTCTGCAACCTTTCTGAATCCGTCAGCATAAAGCTTGATGTACTCGGGGAGATACTTTCTGAAGTAAGGAATTTCTGCACACTCGATTTCCTCTGTGGGCTTTAATGCCTTGTCAAGCTCACGTACGTCACGGTGAGCAAATGCAATTCTTGAAGGCTTGCCAAGACCGATTAAGTCCAGAGTCTGGAATACAGGATGAATATGTAAAGGTAAGTTACCGCCAAGACCGGGGTAATAGCCTGTTTCAGCCTTAACTGCATCGGCAAATACGTGAATATCAAGGCCGCCAAGTTCTTCCTTATTATAGATAAAGTGAGGAATGTACCAGCCTGCCATTGTGCTGCCTTCACTTCTGTCAACTCTGTGTGCCTGAATACCGGGAACACCTTCCATGCAGTCCCAGAAGTAGTTGATAGCCTTCTGCAGCTCAGCTATCTTAGCGTCGTAGGTTTTAAGCTGTGTTCTTGCATAAGCTGTGCAAAGCTGGTTTGCTCTGCCCTTCATACCGGAAAGAGGCATATGGTAGTATTCTTCCATACCTTCTGTTGTGATGTTATCCTCGTTATTTCTTTCATAGTGAAGGTAAGCTACGCATCTGTCATAATATGCTTTATCGTCAGTTACCATTATACCGAGCTCGCCGCAGGCTAAGGACTTCATAGACATAAGTGACATAGCGGAAATATCACCGAAAGTACCAAGCTTCTTGCCCTTATACATACCGCCCTGAGCGTGGGAAACATCCTCGATAACCTTTAAGTTATGTTCCTTTGCAAAAGCCATAATTCTGTCCATATCAGCGGGATGGCCGTAGTAATGAACAACCATAATAGCCTTTGTCCAGGGGCTTAAGCATCTTTCTAAATCGTCGGGGTCAAGGCAAAGAGTATTCTTATCAACATTAGCAAAAACTACTGAAACACCTAAATTCTGTGCGCTAAGGCAGGATGCCCAGTATGTTTTTGTGGGGCAGATAATTTCATCGCCCGCTTTAAGGCCTATTGCCCACATAGCTGTCTGTAAGCTCATTGTACCGTTGCAGCAAGCTACAGCGTACTTTCTGCCCTGCCAGGCAGCAAACTCCTCTTCAAATTTACGTGTAATAAGGTTACCTGACATTGTGTTGTCATGGAATACTTCCAAAACAGCATCCTCATCCTCTTTACCGAAAAGAGGCCACTTGAAAAGCTCCTCAGGAATCTTAACACTTTCGTCAATAACGGGTTTTCCGCCTAAAATAGCAAGTTTTTCCATAGTTTTTTCTCCTTTAAATTTAATTTAATTACTTTTTTATAAAAACAGGCTTTACACTCTGACCTGTTTGGGATGCTTTGTAAATGCTTTTAATAAGTGAAACTGCATTAAAACCGTCCGCAGCTTCTGAAACAGGCTTTTTTCCCTCCTTAACTGAATCCAAAAAGTCCCTTACAACAGTATTGTGAGCAGACTCAGGAATAGCTTCAGGTTTGTTAAAAGAGGTATAAGAGCTTTCACTTAAGTATCTGTCCATACTTTCGCCCTCAACGGACCATTCCGTTATACTGTCCTCAGTTAACACCACGGTGCCCTTGGTACCGCAGATTCTTAGAATTCTGGGTGAGCCGGGGTAAACAGAGGTAGTGGCGGTTACCGTGCAGATAGCTCCGCTTTTAAACTTGATTACAGCCGCGGCAGTATCCTCAGTTTCGATATTTCTTGCCATGGTCTCCGCAAAGCCGAAAGTCTTTTCAGCCGGACCAAAAAGATACAGAAGTAAGTCCATACCGTGAATACCCTGATTCATCATAGCACCGCCGCCGTCCATTTCAAATGTACCGCGCCAGGGCGCTACCTTGTAATATTCATCAGAGCGGAAGTAAACCATTTGAAGCTCTACTAATGTAAGCTTGCCGAGCCTTCCTTCATTAAGAGCTCTTTTAATTCTTCTTACCGATTTTGAAAGGCGAAGCTGTGCAACCACGTCCACCGTAACACCGCACTTTTCAGCTTCCTTAACTACCTTCAGGGAATCCTCCTCGGTTGTAGCCAAAGGCTTTTCAATTAGCACGTGCTTTTTAGCTTTTATAGCCATTAATGCCTGCTGTGCGTGTAAGCCTGAAGGAGTGCAAATTGTAACGGCGTCAATATTTTCATCCTGAAGCATCTCTTCAATACTTGAAAAAAGCTTTACTCCTTGCTCCTGTGCAATACGCTTGGCATTTACTTCATTTTTATCATAAACACCGTAAAGCTCTGCGTCCTCAAAATTATTTATGGCTCTTACGTGGAAATTTGCCGCCACGCCGCAGCCTATTATACCAAACTTTACAACTTTATTATCCATTTAAATTCTACAGCGCCACCAAATCTCTAAGTACTTTTATTAATACCATTATATAAATTCGCAAAATTTCTATCAATAACATATCTGCTACGATTTTGGATAATTCTGCTGTATTTTTAAGCTTTTTACTTAAAAGAGGTTGATTTTACCGCTGATTTGTACTAAAATCAAATTGAGGTGAGGTTATGAAAAATGAACGAGGTAAAATAAGAAGCGGCTACCACCAGAATTTACCTAAAAAGTCAGATACTCCCATAAGCTTTGTTTACGAAAAAGAACAGCTCAGTGAAAACGATGTGCTCCAGATACCT
>JAGBID010000169.1 GCA_017935165.1 Clostridia bacterium | reverse complement strand
GCTTGGGAAGACTTTTCTGAGTGTTGAAGCTTATATTTGTCTTAAAACCCACGCCGCCGCACTCAATAACGGCTACACCGGGTTCAGAATGTATTAATTTTCCGCGTATACTGTAAAACATAATTTATACTTTTCTTTCTATGTAGTTAATTATTTGCCGCTTTGGGGTGGTTTTCTTACGTAAACTCTTTTTTCCTTCGCCAGAATTTCTGCTATCAGAGCTTTTGTTGGAGGAAGCTGATTTGCGGGGGTTTTATCGTTTACGGCAGTGCTCATTCTGTAAGTGTCCGGGAATATTGAGCTTGAACATCTGCCGTGAGTAATGGCAAGAGCCAACGCGTCGGCAGTATCGTCAGGCTTTGGAGTTTCCTTTAAGCAGAGAAGCTTTTTTGTCATTTCCATTACCTGATATTTTTCAGCTTTACCGTAGCCTGTTAAGGCGCTTTTCACCTGCAAGGGTGTATATTCGTATATTTTTATACCTGCCTTCTGTGCCGCTAAGAGACATACGCCCCTTGCTTCGGCAACGTTGATGGCGGTTTTCTGGTTATTCTGGAAGTAAAGCTTTTCTATTGAAATACAGTCGGGGTGGTGAATGGAAATAATCTCGTTTAATCTGTCGAAAATAACCTCAAGACGGTGGTTAAAATCCTCGCCTGCTTTGGTAACTATTGCGCCATGCTCCAAGGAGCGGTAACGTCCGGAAGTATAGTCCACAACGCCGTAGCCCACTATGGCATAGCCGGGGTCAATACCGAGTATTTTCATTTCTCACCCTCCTTTTCCGCTATTTTTCCATTATAAATTTATATTCCATATAAGTATAACATAAATAAAAGGAAATTAACAGCATTATTTTAAAGACTTACCAACAAATAAGTAAATTTTTTATTAATAACCTTTTATTGACTACAGAATTTCAAATTGCTATAATGAACTTAAAGGATGTGATACCGTGTGTAATATCAAATTAAATGAAATTGACCTTGGCTTTGGCGGTGGGTATATGCTCCAATACGCAAACCGCGACCGCTTCCAGATGATGGGTTATTTAATTGAAACACCGGAAGGCAAAACCGTTATGATTGACGGCGGCAGTCTTGACGGCAAGGACGCAGAGTATATGTATGACCTGCTTAGTAAAAGAGGCAAGAAGGTCGACCTTTGGATAATCACCCATGCGCATGATGACCATTTCGGAGCTTTAAGTGTTCTTCTTAAAAACAAAGATAGCTTCGATATTGATATAGGCGAAATGTATTTCGACTTCCCTCCCACAGAATGGATAGCGACGGTTGAAGACGACACCTCTTTTAAACCTGTTACTGAGTTTTTGGAACGCCTTGATAATTGCGGCATCAAGTACAAAAAGCTTAACAAGGGTGACGTATACACCGTAGGCGGCTTAAGCATTGACGTATTAAAGGAATGCGGAGAATACCGAAAATTCAAAGGAATAAACAACACTTCCGCTGTTTTAAAAGTTCACTTTCCTAAGCGCGACGTTCTTTTCCTTGGTGATTTGGGAGAAACTGCAGGTAATGAGCTTTTGGAGGAGGTTCCTTGCGAATTACTCAGGTGCGATATTGTACAGATGGCTCACCACGGTCAGAACGGTGTTAACAAATCCTTCTACGAGGTTGTAAAGCCTAAAATCTGCCTTTACTGCGCTCCTGAATGGCTTTGGGAAAACGTAGGCAAAAACGGTAAGGGCACAGGACCTTTTAACACGCTTAAAACAAGAGCATGGATGGAGGAGTTGGGCGTAGAAATGAGCTGCCCCACGCTTACGGTGACTACAAATTTATTTAATCAAATCAAAAAGCAAGTCCGAAAACTCGGGCTTGCTTAATTTTTTATTATTCACTTTCGTTTACAAAGCCTTCGGCATAGCTTATGGGAACTGCAAACATTACTCCTGTATCGGGCAGGTGAAGTCCTCCCGTAACTCTGTTTAAAATTTCGGAAACCTTTTTCACCATATTATCCTCGGTAGCAAGGAATATGGTTTTATTATGCCTGTGTTCAGGGTCCAACAAAAGATTTAAGGAACCTAAAAACTTTAATTCTTCCATTTCAATAAGGCAGCGAGCCATACCGCTTGTTTCTATTACCGTGGCACCTTTGATGCCTGCGTCATAAAACTCCATAAGGATCTCTTTTAAACATTCCGTTTTATTCAAAACTATAAAAACAAGCTGCATAATTTATTGGCTCCCTTACTTTATTTTTCTTGTGTATTCTTTTTATTGTTGTAGTAGCTTCCGCAGAATGCGCCTACCGCCAAAGCATCCGCAATAACGCTTATAAACCTTATTAAGGTTTCAACACGGTACAAGGATGTCATATATACGTAGCAGTTATGACTTATAACTCTGTTTGTGTAGTTATAGGTTACCTCCACAAAGCCTAACATATTCATAAACAAGGGGAAAACCACCGCAAACAAGGCAACAAACACAGTCAGTGCCACGTGGTACCATTTATACACACTGCCCGTGAAGGTTTTCCTTAAAACCATAGCCCCGTAAAGGAGAAGCACAGCTGTTGTAATGGCGGCGCCAATAAGGAAAAACCTGTCCGTTGCTGCTTCATAAGAAGCACCTTTGGGGAAAAAGAGGTTTACCGTTATGGAAGGAACGAAGTTCACCAGCAGTGAAGCTGTAAGAAACAATACACTTACACCCAAGGATGCAAAACATATAATTTTAATTCCTGTATTTTTATTTTTCATTTTATATTTACACCTCTTTACTTAATATCAACAATTCTTATGGAGTAAACACCGGTTAAAAGGTGAGGCTTATTTTCAGCAATTTCATCAGTGAAATCCATATGCTCGTGGCCCGTTAACACAGCTTTTATAAGAGGATTATTTTTAATAATTTCGTAAACTTCCTTTGTTATTTCATCTGCCGTGAACCTTGCCTTTGCCCTTTCGGGGTAATTTACCATTAAGCTTTCAGGAACACATAACACAGGGGAAATGCCCTCCCTGCCAATAAAGGTTCTTGTAAATCGTTCTGTGTGTAAAGGCCAATGAACAAGAATTACAATAGGCTTGTTTTCCTTTAACACCCCGTTTAAATAGTCAAGCTGCCATTTTTCAAAGTAACCGTAGGAGTTATCAAGGGCAACAAAGTTAACACCGCCGATTTCCTTTTTATCCGCTCTTATGTTATTTGTAAAATAATCCTTAATAATTTTGAAGCCTGCATCTCTATACTCAGCGTCCTCCACGTCACCGCCTACACAGCGGGCAAATTCGTGGTTGCCTGCAGCCATAAAAATATCATTTTCAAGAAAATACTTTTTCGCTTTATCCAAAGCTTCCT
>JAGBID010000168.1 GCA_017935165.1 Clostridia bacterium | reverse complement strand
TTTTAAGAATAATATCCGAAACAAAGGAGATTATCTTATATAGGGGGAACATTAAACCGTTAAGTACAAATATAAGGGTAACGGTAGAGCTTGAAAGCTCGTCTGCTTTTAAAGCACATAGCTTCTTTGGCAGGAATAAAGCAAAAAGCAGGTAAAATACCCAGAATGCAAAGCCTGCTAAAATAAAGGAACAATTACTTCTAAGTACGCCGTCGTTTATAAATTTAAAAGCACCGTTAAATAAATTACAGAAAGCAGCAGCGTTAAATAGCGAAAACAGCAAAGCATTGAAGCTTATTCCCAAACGAAGGGGCGAAAGCATTGTGTCGTTATCATCGGCGATTTTTGAAATTCGCTCTTTTTTCGCGTCCAATTTCTCGTCATCTTTTTTATCGATGCTGCCGTGCCTTAAGGCTGCATCAGAAACGGAATAAAGGATACCGAAAATAAAGAAAACCACGGAGATAATAAAAAACGTAATAAATATATTATCGCCGTCAGGGTCTGCGGGCATAAGGAATACCTCCAAATTGTATTTTTATTTATTATAAGGCATCTTAAAAACTATGTCAAAGCTTTTTAAATAAAGGTTTAATTTTTCTTGATTCTGTGATACAATTAAGGAAATTGAAAGGAGTAAGGCTATGTTTGATATTAAGATAGGTACCTTAATCGGTGCAAAAAACTCACTTGATACTATCCCCGTATTGAATCCCAAAGGCTTTGAAAGCTACGAGCTTACCTTCGGATTAAACGAAGTAAACGAAATGAATTTTGAAGAGTTCGGTAAAAAGCTTAGGGAAGTAAGGGGCGAAAGTGTAATCGGGGCTTTAGGTTATTACAGAAATCCCATTGCAAGCGAAGAGGACAGGGCAGAGGTTATAAGGCTTATTGAAAACGCCCATTATTTTGACTGCGATACCGTAGGTGTATTTGCAGGCGGTGACCCGACACTAAAGCATTTTGAGGATAACATCCCGATTTTCAAAAAGGTCTGGGAGCCTATTGTTAAATTGGCTGAAAGCAAAGGTGTAAAAATCGGCTTTGAAAACTGTGCAGGATTTAACAATATAGCTTGCTTGCCCTATATGTGGGAAAGAATGTTTGACGCAATTGACAGCCCCAACTTAGGCCTCGAGTGGGAGCCTGCCCATGCATTGGGTGCACTTCGTGACCCAATACCTGAGCTTCGCACCTGGGCAAAGAAGGTTGTGCACCTTCACGGAAAGGACGGCACAAACTGTAAGGATATAATTGCGAAATACGGCATTAACGGTTTGGTGCCCTGGCACTATGACAGAACCCCGGGCTTTGGCGATACTAACTGGGCAGATGTATTTACCATTCTGCTTTATAACGGCTTTAAAGGCTCCTGCGATATTGAAGGCTACCATGATTTAGTTCATTTTGATGATATGGAATGGACAGGTCAGCTGACTGGTCTTGAGTACTTAAAGCGTTGCCGCGGCGGCACAGAATACTTCTTTGGCCCTGAAAAGGAGCGTGGCTACCAGGGTAACAGACGTGAAAAACTTGGTCTTTGAGAAAAATTGTGAAAAATATCACAAAAATTTATCATAAATGCAAGAAATTAATAAATATAATCTTTACTTTATAATAAAAAAATGCTAAAATAAGTCCGTACGGCATAATGCCGCTTCTATTATTAATAATCCTTAAAGGAGGAAATATTAAAAATGGCAAGAATTATGAAAACCATGGATGGTAACAACGCTGCTGCTCACGTTTCTTATGCGTTTACAGACGTTGCTGCTATCTATCCCATCACACCTTCTTCAGTTATGGCTGACGAAACCGATAAGTATGCTGCTGCTGGCAGAAAGAACCTTTTCGGCAGAGAAGTCAGAGTAACTGAAATGCAGTCCGAAGCAGGTGCTGCTGGTGCTGTTCACGGTTCACTTGCAGCCGGTGCTCTCACCACAACATACACAGCTTCTCAGGGTTTGCTTCTTATGATCCCTAACATGTATAAGATGGCCGGTGAGCTTCTCCCCAGCGTTATCCATGTTTCTGCTCGTTGCGTAGCAAGCCACGCTCTTAACATTTTCGGTGACCATTCTGACATCTATGCATGCCGTCAGACAGGTTACGCAATGCTTTGTGCAAACAGCCCCCAGGAAGTTATGGACCTTGGCGCAGTTGCTCACTTAGCAGCTAT
>JAGBID010000167.1 GCA_017935165.1 Clostridia bacterium | reverse complement strand
TAATACCTATGCAGCTGTCGTCATAATTTGCTTCCTTAACAGTATCGGTAATTTCCTTGTTTGTTTTAGCCGTTACCTTATAAATAAGGGGGTAGGGGAGCTTTTCGGAAAGCTTTTCTGCCATTTCCTTAGCTCTTTCTTCAACTGTTTTTAAAACCTCGTCACCGTATAAAAACTGTGAACCTACTATAAACCAAAAATTATATTTCATAATACCGCTCCTTTTAAGTTTAGTCCGAAACATTTAACTATATTATAAACGTAATAAATTACCCTTGCAATATTATTTTAAGTTTTAATTATAATAGATTGCGGTACGCAGATAATTGAAATGGGCAGATGTTTATGATATTATTAAGCTATACTAATTAAAGGGGACTTACCTATGTTTGATATTATCGTGTGCGGTGCAGGCGTGGCGGGCTTTTGCGCTGCAGTAGCTGCCGCAAGAATGGGAATGAAAACAGCTTTAATAGAAAAGTACAATACCCCCGGCGGTATTCTTACGGTACTTGGTAATAATTCCATCGACCAGTTCAATAACCCTTTCAGAAAAGAAAACAAAATGGTCATAGCAGGTATAGGCTGGGAGTTTGTTTTAAGGCTTCATAAGGAAGGCTATGCAAGAATTCCCGATATGAACGCAGTATGGGAAAACCACGAGCAGTACGGAGTTAAGGTAAACCCCGTGGCAGCTGCAAAAATTATGGACGATATGCTCCTTGAAAGCGGAGCAGAGCTTTACTACGGTCAGAGCCTTGCAGATGCTGAAACGGAAAACGGCGAAATCAAAAGCATATTAGTTACAACAAAGCAGGGACTTAAAAAGTTAAAGGCAAAAATATATATCGACTGCACCGGTGACGGCGACTTAGCCGCCTTCTCGGGCGCTTCCTTTACAGCAGGCAACGGAAACGGTACTTTCCAGCCGGGTACATTAAGGTATTACCCTGCCGTGAACGCTGAGGATAAAATTTTAAATTACGGCGATAATAAAAATCACGTAAAACTAAACGTGACCGACAGCAACTTGATAACAAAAGCCGAAATAGAATCCCGCAGAATGATATTCAGCGAAATGCAAAAGGGTGCAAAAATTATGGCAGTTGCGCCTCAGGTGGCACCCAGAGAAGGCAGAAGAATAAAGGGCTTGACGGAAATGAATTCAGCCGACTACTGCAAGGGCACAGTGTTTGAAGACAGTATATGCTACACCTACTGGTTTGTGGATATTCACAGGGATAACGAGCCCTCTTACATCAAGTATATTAAGCACGAAAATACACCCACCGTCCGCCTTGGTTCCCTTATATCAAAGGATATTAAGAATTTAATGATGGCAGGCAGATGTATTTCAACTGACAGAGAGACTAACTCAGCAATAAGGGTGAAGTCCAGCTGTATGGCGATGGGCGAAGCGGCAGGCACCGCGGCAGCTTTAGCGGTAAAGGATAATATTGAAGTTAAAGATATTTCCGTGGAAAAGTTAAAGGATACCCTCGATAAAAACGGAGCCATCATCCCCCATAAGGAACGAAGCTTCGAAGAAATGATGAGAAGGTAATTTACAACAAGTAAAACGCAAGGAGGAATAACTATGCCCAAAATACCATTCAACAGTCATAAAGAAGGGAAAGAGCCTAGATTTAAAAAATGTCTCCCAATCGAAGAAGCAGCAGAATTTTATTTAGAGAATGAAGATGATAAATTAAGGCTCCTTAACTTTGTATCTTGGTTGAGAAATAATAAGCTTTCTCCTGTTTCCGGTAATAACAGTTATAATTGGTATGTAAACTTTAAATACGAAGATAAAAATATCATTAAGAGCAACAAATATTACCGTGGCACATATCATGGACTATACATTAAGTTCTTTAATGATAATTGGCATCTCTTACCTTCGAAAGATATTTTATTAAATATTCTGAGCAGAAAAGAATTAAGCGAAATATCTGAAAAAAGTATATTCCCTTGTTATGGGTGTTGTTATGGCTGCTATGATATCACTCACAGCACAAAGCAGATTGTCAATATCGCGGGAAGAGAATTTATTAGAGATGGTATTTGCTTGAGAAATTACATTTGCTATGAAAATCCTGACGAAAAAATTTTGGAGATAATGAAGGATGTGTTATTAAAGAGAAAACAAAGTACGGATTTGGTGATTGATGAGGGTATGAATATATATAATTACGGTATTTTAAAAGTAATCTGAAAATATTTATAAAAAGCTTGACAATATTACAGATTTAATATATAATTACTTTCGCTTTAAGGGCGCTTAGCTCAGCTGGCTAGAGCACCTGCTTGACGTGCAGGGGGTCAGCGGTTCAAGTCCGTTAGCGCCCACCATAAGAATCCTCGGAACTTCTGTTTCGGGGATTTTTATTTTGAGTTGATTCCCGACGCAGGACTGAGCAAGCGAAGCTTGACTCTTTACTTTTTTCTGTCACTACTTTTCTTGCAAAACCATAATTTATTTGCTATTATTAATTTATAAAAGTTTCGGAGGGATATTATGAACGGAAAAGAAAGAACACTTCGAATTTTAAAGGGTCAGCCTGTGGACAGAATCGGATTTTTCGAGCATTTCTGGGGCGATACCCACAAAGCCTGGCGAAGTGAAGGTCATATAGGAGAAAACGAAAGCTTCGAAAACCACTTCGATATGGATATGCAGGAGTGCTGGGCGTTTAACTTAGTTGCCGACCTTGATTTTGAAAGAACTGTTGTAGCTGAAACGGAAAACACCATCACCTACCTTGACGGCAACGGCGCCATATTAAAACGCCACAAGCATCACGATACCACTCCCGAGCACATTGGATTTAAGGTGCAGGAAAGGGAAGACTGGGAGAAAATAAAGCCTCTTTTGGAAAATGTTGACGAAAGAAGAATTAATTTTGAAGCCTACAGAAACGCCAAAAAGGACGCCGAGGAGCACGGCAGGTTCTTTATGTGGTCGGGCGTAAACGTTTTTGAATGTATGCATCCCGTTTGCGGCCACGAAAATTTACTTGTGGGTATGGCGCTTGACCCTGAGTGGGTTTTGGATATGGCTATGACCTATGCAAAGCTTACGGTAGAACTGCAGAAAATCCTTTTTGAAAAGGAAGGCTACCCCGACGGCTTATGGTATTATGAGGATATGGGTTATAAGGAGCACCCCTTTATGTCCCCAAAAATGTACGACGAGCTTATTAAGCCTGCTCACAAATATACCATCGACTACGCAAAAAGTATAGGACTTCCCGTTATTATGCATTCCTGCGGCTTTGTTGAGCCCTTAGTACCGGGTATGATTGAAGCAGGTATAGATTGCCTTGAGGTTATTGAGGTTAAAGCGGGTATGGATCTGCTTAAGCTTTATGATTTATACGGCGATAAAATTTCCTTTATGGGCGGTATTGACGTAAGAACATTATATACCAATGACAAGGAAATTATTGACCGCGAGCTTGAAAGTAAAATTCCTGTAGTCAAAAAAGGCTACCACTATTTCCTTCACAGTGACCATTCCATACCGAAAACCGTTAACTACGAAACCTTCAGGTACTTTATCAAAAAGGGTCTGGAGCTTGGCAAGTACGAATAATTTCTTACAGCGCATATATTTTAAAAGGGTAACTGCAGGGTTATCCTTTTAACTTTCTTTAAATCTTTCCCTATTGTGAAATTCCTTAAAATTTAGTCATTTTATACAAATATTTTTTCTTAAAGTATCTTAATCTTTTTTTACAAAAGTCAGCCTTTACTTGTTATTTTTATTAACTTGTGGTAAAATAATTACAAGTGTGTAATAAATTCACAGCTCTTGACATAACCGATAGTTTAGTGGTATAATACTTATTTGGATGCGTAAAACTAATAACAAACGGTAAAACATAGTTTACCTTTTAACATGATAATTTTTTGTAGGAGAAAAAATGGAACAGTTACGTATTTTTAACTTAATACTTGGTGTTGTTATGATGGTCTGCTTCTCATACCAGTTTGTTTTTATTCTGGTAGCTATTTTTAAGAAGCCGAAAAAGCTTGAAGCTAAGAAAAATCACCGCTACGCTGCTATCCTTGCTGCAAGAAATGAAGGCGAGGTTATAGGTCAGCTTGTGGAAAGCTTAAACTGGCAGAAGTACCCTAAGGAGCTTCTGGACGTTTACGTTGTAGCCGACAACTGCACGGATAATACAGCAGAGGTGGCAAGAAGCTTCGGCGCCGTTGCTTATGAGAGATTTGATAATATAAATAAAGGTAAAGGTTATGCTATAGACTTCCTTTTCGGTAAGATTAAGGAAGATTTCCCCGAGAAGCATTACGATGCATTCCTTTTCTTTGATGCTGATAACATTGTGGACGAAAATTTCGTATGTGAAATGAATAAGCTTTACGATAACGGCTACAAGGTTGCAACAAGCTACAGAAACAGTAAGAACTTCGGTGATAACTGGATAAGCTCAGGTTACTCCCTTTGGTTCTTAAAGGAAGCAAAGTTCTTAAATAACCCCCGTATGCAGTTCGGTACAAGCGCCGTAGTAACAGGCACAGGCTTTATGGTAGCTTCCGAAATTATTGAGCGCGAAGGCGGTTGGAAATACCACTGTATTACTGAGGATACTGAGTTTACATACCAGCGCCTTGTTGAAGGCGAGATAATCGGTTATGCTGAGGATGCTATAGTTTATGATGAACAGCCTACCTCCTTAAAGCAGTCAATTCAGCAGAGAAGCCGCTGGATAAAAGGTTCGCTTTACGTAATCGGTAAGTATATTAAGGAAGTTACAAGATGCATCGCCGTTAAAGGCAGCTTCTCCTGCTTCGATATGCTTATGAACAGCTTCCCTGCTTTCTTCTTCTCCTGCTCAGGTATGGTTGTTAACATCGCCATCCTTATCCTTGATTTCTTAACTGTGGGTAACCTTCAGTCCACACTTTTTAATGGCCTTACAATGTTCCTTGGCGGTTACGGTTCCTTGGTTCTTTTAGGTGCCGCTGTTGCAATTTCCGAAAGAAAAAGAATTAAGGCAAAGCCCTTTGAGGTAATAAGAGGCGTTATGTCCTTCCCCATATTTATGATGACATACTTGGTTGCAATGCTCAAAGCACTTTTCAGCGACGTTACCTGGGAGCCTATTTACCACACAAAAGCTAAAAGACCTGAGCTTATGAAGAACGTAGACAAGAAAATTAAGTAATTTTCAGAAAAAACTTCACTTTTTTGTAAGATTATAGTTTATTATATTGATATTTTGTGGTAAAATATGTACAGTGGTAAATGTGCCGCTGTACATTTTTATTTTGGTATTAATTAAATTTTATTTTATTGCCTTAGGGCGGAGGTGGAAATATGGTAACGAGAATATTTGTTGAGAAAAAAAGAGGCTATGACGTTGAAGCACAGCATATTAAAAGTGATCTTATCGGTAACCTCGGTATGAAGGGTATTGAGGATTTAAGACTTTTTAACAGATACGACGTATCAGGTCTTTCCGAGGAGGAAATGGCAAAGGCTGCAGCTACAATTTTTTCTGAGCCTAATGTAGATAATGTGTACGGTGAAGATTATGAAATTGGTGAAGACTACAAGTGCTTTGCAATGGAGTACCTTCCCGGTCAGTATGACCAGAGAGCTGACTCCGCTGCTCAGTGTGTTCAGCTTTTAACTCAGGGTGAGCGTCCTCAGGTTTTAACAGCTAAGGTTATAAGCATTAAGGGTGACGTAAGTGATGAGGAAATGGAAAAAATCAAATCCTACCTTGTTAACCCCGTTGAGTCAAGGGTTGCTTCCATGCAGAAGCCTTTAACTCTTGAAATGAAAACAGAAGTTCCCGCTGACGTAAAGCGTGTTGAAGGCTTTATTTCCTGGAGCGACGAGGAAATCAAAAACTACTTCGGCACAATGGGCTTTGCTATGACTCTTGAGGATTTAAAATTCGTAAGAGATTATTTCAAGAACGAAGAAAAGCGTGACCCCAGCGTAACTGAGCTTCGTGTTATTGATACATATTGGTCCGACCACTGCCGTCATACAACCTTCCTTACAAGGCTTAATGCAATCGAAATCGAAGAGGGCGGCTTAGGCGAGGCTATCAAGAAGGCTGCCGAGGAATACTTTGAAGTAAGAAAAGAGCTTTATGAAGGCAAGGAGAAAATCGTTTCCCTTATGGATATTGCCTGCATAGGCGGTAAATACTTAAGAAAAATCGGTAAGCTTGATGACCTTGACGTAAGCGATGAGATTAATGCCTGCTCTATTGAAGTTACTGTTACCATTGACGGTAAAGAGGAGCAGTGGCTCATTCAGTTTAAGAATGAAACACATAACCACCCCACAGAAATCGAGCCCTTCGGCGGTGCTGCCACTTGCCTTGGCGGTGCTATCCGTGACCCCCTTTCAGGCCGTGCTTACGTATACCAGGCTATGCGTGTTACAGGTTCCGGCGATCCTACAGTTGCTGTTAAGGATACATTAAAGGGTAAGCTCCCCTCAAGAAAAATCACAACAGGTGCTGCTGCAGGTTATTCTTCCTACGGTAACCAGATAGGCCTTGCCACAGGTCAGGTTACAGAGCTTTACGACCCCGGCTACGTAGCTAAAAGAATGGAAATCGGTGCTGTTATCGGTGCTTCTCCCAAGGCTAACGTTGTCCGTGCAGAGCCCGTTCCCGGCGATATCATCGTTCTTTTAGGCGGTGCTACAGGCCGTGACGGCTGCGGCGGTGCTACAGGTTCTTCCAAGGCTCACACACTTGATTCTATTGAGGAGTGCGGTGCCGAGGTTCAGAAGGGTAACCCCCCCACAGAGAGAAAGATTCAGCGCCTTTTCAGAAATCCCGAGGTTTCCACACTTATCAAGCGTTGTAACGACTTCGGCGCAGGCGGTGTTTGTGTTGCTATCGGCGAGCTTTCTCCCGGTCTTAAGATAGATTTAAACAAGGTTCCCAAAAAGTACGAGGGTCTTGACGGTACTGAGCTTGCAATAAGTGAGTCTCAGGAGAGAATGGCTGTTGTACTTGACCCCAAGGACGTAGAAAAATTTGTTGAAGAAGCTCACAAGGAAAACCTCGACGCTCAGTGTGTTGCAGTTGTAACAGACGATAACCGCCTTACAATGGATTGGCGCGGTGATATTATTGTTGACTTAAGCCGTGCTTTCCTTGACACAAACGGTGTTACACAGAATGCAGAAGCTTACATTGTAGCTCCCAAGGCTGAGGATGACTACAGAAACTTAGAACCCAAGGAGCTTATTGGTCTTGATGCAAAGGATAAATTCCTTAAGAATTTATCAAGACTTTCCGTTTGTTCACAGAAGGGTCTTAGTGAGAGATTCGATGCTTCCATCGGTGCAGGCACAGTTTTAATGCCCTTCTCAGGTAAATATCAGCTTACTCCCGAGGATGCAATGGTTGCTAAAATTCCTCTTCTTGAAGGTACAACCGACGATGCTACAGCAATGAGCTACGGCTACATTCCCGGCATCTCCCGTTTCAGCCCCTTCCACGGTGCAGCTTACGCAGTTGTTGAGTCCCTTTCCAAGCTTGCAGCTGTTGGTGCAGACCCCATGAAGTCACGTTTAACATTCCAGGAGTATTTTGAAAGACTCCACGCAGATAAGAAGCGCTGGGGCAAGCCCGCAGCAGCACTTTTAGGTGCTCTTCAGGCTCAGCTTAAGTTAGGTCTTCCCTCCATAGGCGGTAAGGACAGTATGTCCGGCTCCTTCGAAGATTTGGACGTACCTCCCACACTTGTTTCCTTTGCAGTTACAATGACAAAGGCAAGCAAAACTTTAAGTGCAGCCGCTTCCAAGGTTGGTGCTAAGCTTTACGTGCTTCCCTTTGCTGAGTGCGAGGAAACAAAGCTTCCCGTTTGGGATAAGCTTATTGCATATTATAACAACGTAATAAAGGCTATTGAGGAAAAGAAGATTACCGCTGCTTCCGTAGTTAAGGAAGGCGGCGCTGCTGCAGCTGCTGCAAAGATGGTATTCGGTAACGGCCTTTCCCTTGATTTCGAAAACATATCCGACCTTGACCTTTACGCTCCCAAGGCAGGCTACATTGTAGCTGAGGGTGACGACAGTCTCCTTGAAATTTTCGAAGGCGCTTACGTTTTAGGTACTGTTACTGAGAACGCTTACTTCACATTCGGCGGTCAGAAGGTTTGCAAGAAGGAAGCTTTAGCTTCTTACATGAACACACTTGAAAAAATCTTCCCCAATAACGCTGAGGAAGTTAAGGTTGAAGCTGACGTTCCCGTTATAAATGAAAAATATACAAAGGCTCCCGCCATTAAGGTAGCTAAGCCCAAGGTATTTATCCCCGTATTCCCCGGCACAAACTGCGAAATCGACACAAAGCGTGCATTTGAAAAAGCAGGTGCCGAGACTGAGATTATGGTTGTAAAGAACCTCTCCGTTAAAGATATTGAGGATACAATTGAAGCTATGGAAAAAGCTATTAAAAATAGCCAGATCATTATGATTCCCGGCGGCTTCTCCGGCGGTGACGAACCCGACGGCTCCGGTAAGTTTATTGCAACAACCTTCAGAAATCCCAAGATTTCTCAGGCTGTTACCGATTTGCTTGAAGCAAGGGACGGCTTGGTTCTCGGTATTTGCAACGGCTTCCAGGCACTTATCAAGTTAGGTCTTGTTACTTACGGTAAAATTACAGAACCCAAGGAAGAGGATCCCACTCTTACATTCAATACTCTTGGCCGCCACGTTTCACGTATGGTTTACACAAGAGTTACAAATACTAAGTCACCTTGGCTCAGTGGTGTAAACGCAGGCGACGTATTCGCTATTCCCGTATCTCACGGTGAAGGCCGTTTCGGAGCTAATGACGAAGCACTCAAGACTTTAATTGCCAACGGTCAGATTGCAACTCAGTACACAACACCCTGCGGTAAGGTTTCAGGCAATATTGAGTGGAACCCCAACGGCTCTGTATGCGGTATCGAGGGTATCACATCACCTGACGGCCGTGTATTCGGTAAGATGGGTCACAGCGAAAGAAAGGGCGACGACCTTTATAAGAACGTTCCCGGACTTAAGGACCAGCTTATTTTCGAAAGCGGCGTAAAGTATTTTAAATAATATCTAAAGTTAATTAAAGAAAAGTCTGTAATCCCCTCCCCATATAGGGGAAGGGGATTATTACAGCGGTTTATTTTGAGATTAATTCAGAATATTCCGATAAGAACCGTCAATATAATAGAGAAAGGAGGCGGGGAATATGGCAGCTAAATTCAGAAGAACCTGGGCAGAAATCGACTTAAATACAGTTGAAAGCAATTTCAAGTTTATAAAAAGCCTTACCAAAAGCAAAATCTGCTGTGTTGTTAAGGCGGATGCATACGGCCACGGAGCTATTTATATGGCTAAAAAGTATGAGGAAATGGGTGCGGATTTCCTTGCCGTTTCCAATATTGACGAGGCTATCCAGTTAAGGCGTGCAGGCATAAGCCTTAAGATACTTATTTTGGGCTACACTCCCCCTAAGGAAGCTAATCTTCTTTGCTATAACGATATTTCCCAGTGCGTTTATTCTGTTGAATATGCTGAGGAATTAAGCGAGGTACTTAAGAAGAGCGGCAATAAGCTTAATATCCACATTAAAGTGGACACGGGTATGAGCAGACTTGGCTTTTTCTACCAGGATTTAAACCGTGACGAAAAGGCTATTGTTGAAATAGCAAAAGTCTGTAAGCTGGAAGGCTTAAATCCCGAGGGAATTTTTACACACTTCGCAGTTGCTGACGAAGGCGAAAAGGGCGAAAGCTTCACAATGCGCCAGTACGGCTGCTTTAAGGAGCTTATTGAAAACCTTGCCTATATGGGTATAAAGTTTAAGTACCGCCACTGTGCAAACAGCGCAGCAACCTTGGATTTACCCCTTTCCCACTTCGATATGGTAAGGGCAGGCATTATAATTTACGGTCTTGAACCTTCTGGCGACGTGAGAAATAAGGGTGAATTAAAGCCCTGCTTACAGTTAAAAAGCGTTGTTTCCCACGTAAAAACCATACCCGAGGGCGCCGAGGTAAGCTACGGCAGAACCTTTAAGGCAGATAAAGAAATGAAAATTGCCACGGTTCCCATAGGTTATGCGGACGGCTACCCAAGGCTTTTATCAGGTAAGGGAGATTTGCTTTTACACGGCAAGCGCTGCAGAATTTTAGGCAGAGTTTGTATGGACCAGCTTATGATAGACGTAAGCCACCTTGAAAACGTAAAAACAGGCGACACAGTAACCGTAATAGGTACTGACGGCGCTGAGACAATAACAGCCGACGAGCTTGCAAGGCTTACGGGTACCATAAATTACGAAATTATCTGTGATATAGGTCCCAGAGTTCCCAGAATCTACCTTAAAAATAATAAGGAAGTAAACATCCAGAATTACATCTGCCCCGAGGAGCTTTAAATAAAATAATAAAAAAATTCCCGTAAGAGCTAAAAGGATATATGCGTTATCTTTCCACATCCTATTAGGATATACAATAACATTATTGCAAGGTGAACATAATGGAACTCGATTACGTATTAATCGGAAACAGAATAAAAGAGTTAAGAATAAAGAAAAACTGGACACAGGCAATTCTTGCAGAAGTTGCCCACGTGGAACCTTCAAATATTTCCCATATTGAACGAGCTGCTACAAAGGTCAGTTTACCTACGGTAATGGATATTGCCAATGCTTTAGGTGTTACTCTTGACGATTTGGTTTACGGTAACCTTGTAAAGAGCAGCCATATTTCCTGTAAAAGAATCGACGAGCTTCTTGAAGACTGTGATGACGAGGAACTTAAAATTATTACGGAGATAATTAAAAACGCAAAGCCGATTATTAAAAAGTATAAGAAATAAAAAAATTCCCGAAGGAGTAAAAATTCCTTCGGGATTATTTTTTTATATGAATTTATTCAGTTTAGCTTGCGTAAGTGTCGGGGTCAAGAACTATACGGTCGTCATAAAGAATATATTCGCCGCTCTTTAATGCCTTGTGGCTCATACCGTCAAAGAACTGCCAGTTTTCAGGAGCTATTATAAAGCCGTAATAATTTTCGGGAACTTCAACTATTAATTTAAGTGTGCCATCAGAAAGCTTTTCCCACTTAAGGTAAATTCTGCCGTTTTCGGTATTTACGTAGCCTTCTGCGTACTTCAGCTGAGGGATAATATCGGGCTTAATTAAAATATCCTTAATGCTATCTGCGTGGGGGTTAATATTTATACCGAGAATGTGCTTAACATACCAAGCTAGCACGTCGCCAAACATATGGTGGTTATGGCTGGAGGGTTCGCCTTTTTCGCCCTTAACGTAGAAGCCTTCGGTAAATGAAGTATCTCCTGCATCTATCCATGCGCCGTAGGAGGGGTGGTCTGCTCCTGTAATCAGTTCGTAAGCTAAATCACTTCTGCCAAAGTTTGAAAGCACGTGGAAAAGTACCCTTGCGCCCAAAATACCAACGTCAAAAGAGTTATCCTGCTTTTCAATCATTTTAACAAGCTCATTAAATGCCTTTTCCTGCTCACCAGTTTCAAACACACCGTAATAAAGCGCCATAGCCTGAGCGGTAATGCTGTGGCTGCCGCAGGCAAGAGCTTTATAGGAATCAATAAAATACTTTCTTGCAACAAGTCTGGAGCGTTCATAAAGCTCTTTTGCAAAATTTTTGTGAGCGATAAATCTTACGCCTAAGGCTTCGAAAATTTCCATAGCCTTTTTTGCTACGTCGATGTTATTGCACAGGAAGGAAAATTCCTTGGGGGCAGTCGCCATATTATAAGGTCTCTTTGCAGGGCACCAGTCGGTTAAACCGCCGTGGCGCAGGAATCTATCGTCGGTGGCGCCTTCTGTTGCGGAGTAAAGGTACTCTATAAAGCGCATAATCGCCTTGCTGTTTTCCTTAATTATCTCGGTGTCCCCTGTGTAAAGCCAAGCGTAGTAAGGAAGATTAACTATTACAGCGTCCCAGCAGGGTCCCGTGCCGTAGCCCCATTTATATGTGGGTACAATGCCGGGAAGCTCGCCTATATCATTCTGTGTTGCCCTTATGTTTTTAAGCCATTCACGGTAGCTTTCAATGGGTGTTAAGGTAACCATCATCTGCTCAGCTGAAAGTGAAGCGTCACCCGTCCAGCCGTTTTTTTCTCTGTGAGGGCAGTCGGTGGGGAAGTAGTAGAAGTTAGCCAAGTTTGCCCTTATGCCTGCTTCCCATATCTTGTTTGATATTTCATCGGAGCAGTTAAAGCCTGCGTTTATCTTTAAATCGGAATTGGCAACCAAATACGTTAAGGCTTCATTAGTAGCCTGAGCTTCATCTAAACCGAAAATAATGCAGTATCTGAAGCCCTGATAATGGAAGGACGGCTCCCAGGTTTCCGCCTCAGCACCCTTGCAGGTGTAGGTGCAGCGGTAAGTGTAGCGCAAGGGGAAGAAGTTATGCTCACGGAAGTAAAGTCCGTTTTCCTTTAGATTCTCGCCAAACTGCAAAACAATTTTCTGTCCTTTTTTGGTATTATTCAGTTTTAAGCGGAAAATACCTGCACTGTTAACGCCGAAATCATATAAATAACCGCCCTCGGGGAATATTTCGTCCTTCTTATAGCCTATGTCAGGTACTCTTCCGTCGTACCTTGGTGTTGTGCCTATATTTATATTAGGAGTTATGGACACCGGTGCAAGCTCCTTTTGCACCTTTATGGGCTCAGCCTTACAGAGGGTAGGTGTGCCGCGGGGAATGTTTAAAACTTTAATTACGCTTGCCCAGTTTGAATCGTCAAATTCGGGTGAATTCCAATTTTCGATTTCTTTAGTTGCATCGTAAAATTCACCGCAACGTAAATCGTCAAATAATGTAGCGGAGGGGGCACACTTTAAGCTTTCGTCAGCTTCAGTTATTTCGCCGTCAATATCCAAAGTGAAAGCAAGCACAGGTGCGTTTCTGTATTCTGCCTTTTCAAAGTCCCAAATTTCACCGCCGGGGCAGTTTATAATACCGTTACCTAAGGTGAAAGCAAGTACGTTCTTACCTTTTGTTAAATAGGGGGTTAAATCGTATAAATCGTAGTAAATAAAATCATCGGGATTAGCGATATAAGGTGCCAAAAGTCCCTTTGTAATATCCTTGCCGTTTACAAAAATCTTATAAAAGCCAAGGCCTGTAACCAAAATTTCTGCCTTTTCGGGCTTCTTTTCAAGGTTTAAGTTCTTTCTTATATAAGGTGCGGGAACCTCCTTGAAGAAGGTTGTATATTCACTTGTAGCCGAGTAGAATTTTTTAGAGAATTTCATAACAGAAAAACCTCCTTAGTTGATAATTAGATTATACTTAAAAGGAAAGAAAAATTCAATTCTTTTATTAAGCCTTAATTATCAGATTCTCACATAAATTACAGTATTAATAGAGACAGTTGCTTTTTAAGCGTAAATAATATAAAATTAAATAAAAAAGGGGCGCTATTATGAAAAGAAAGTATAAGATATTAATTGGTATTATGGCGGCTATAGTTCTTATTTTTTCTCTTTTTTATTTCGGAAATATGGGTTTAAAGCCGCAGTATGAGTGGCACAGCCATCCCTTAGCTTTGGAAATGCCCCGCTACAAAGATGATAATGAGCGCAATTTTCATTATGAAACCGTCAGGCAAAGTACGGGCGCCGTAACTGCCGAGTTTATAACTTACTATGTTGAAAATGATTTACACGTATGGGTGTTTAACAAAAAGGATACTGTTTACGGAAATATCCCCGAGGAAACAATAAAAGTAACAAGAACTTTTATTGATGAGAACAGAATAAATCACATTAACAGCGAAAGCTTTGTTTCGGGGGAGGAATATTTACTTATTCTTTACAGGGATGCTTCCGACAAGGAAAACGTACGTTACGATCTTTTAGGTCAGGTTTGCATACCTCTTAGCGATATAAATGCCGCTACCTGGGACAGGGGAGATATCTATTTCGGTTACGGTATAAGCAGTAAGGACGTTATAAATTATTTTAAAGAAATGGCTATGGAAAAAGGCTTTAATCTCAGAAGCTACAGACCTTAAATAAAAATTGCCCGAGGATTAATCCTTCGGGCATTTTAAATTGTTTAAGCTTAAATAGGTAAAATCAATTCGTCAAGCTCGTCGAAAAGCTTTAAGTTAACGGAAATGTCGCCGTTATTTGCAAGGAGTATATCGAAATTAATAAAGTCCGTAGAGGAATAAACGGGGGAGTTTACAGCAGCTTCGCATAAATCAAGGATGTCATCAATGGCTTCCTTTTCTTTTTCCACCGTGTAATCGTTATTCATATCGTTAACAATGGGGTAGATTTGCTCAGCCAAATTTAAAAGTGAGGTCTGCACGGAGTATTCCACCAGGACGTCAAAGCCGTAGCTTGCTTTTTCGTGGTCGTTAACTGTGTAAATAGACTTGGCATAGGCTCTTTTTACAATCTCCACCATTCTTGCCATCTGCTCATCGGTAGGATTCAAGGAGTACTTGGTGAAAAATCTTACAGCCGCATTGTGGCAGGTGGTGGCATTGTTGTTATCGGTGGAGCCCTCCTCAGGGTTATAGTTACCCTTTAAAGCCTCACGAAAATATGCCGCAATATCGTAATTCTCGTCTATTTTGGCGCTCATATTACAGGAACAAAGGGAAATGCTAAACAAAAGAACCAATAAAAGGCTTATTAAGCTTCTTTTTTTCATATTCTACTCTCCTAAAAAATATGCTTACTCGTTTCTGCCGCAGCACTTTTTGTATTTTTTGCCGCTACCGCAAGGGCAAAGGTCATTTCTGCCGGGCTTTTTATCCTTCTTTACGGGAGCTTTTTTAATTTCGCTCTTTTCACCGCCTGAACTTGCGGAGGGTTTTAAAACCTCCTCACGCTTGACTTCCTCCTGCTTCTGGAGTCTTACGGTTAAAATCATTCTTGCGGTATTCTCACGGATGACGGAAATCATCTGGTCGAACATATCGAAGCCTTCAAGTTTGTATTCAACAACAGGGTCTTTCTGACCGTAAGCGCGTAAACGGATGCCGTTCTGAAGCTCGTTCATAGCGTCAATGTGGTCCATCCACTGGGTCTCAACGTTCTTTAAAAGCACCATTCGCTCAATTTCACGCATAATTTCGGGAGTGTACTCCTCCTCGCGTCTTTCGTAAAGCTCAAGTGCCTTTTCCGTTACGTAGTCCTTAACGTCCCTTGAGGTTAAGCCCAATAAATCTTCCTCTGTGTATCTTAAATCATTGGTATTTAAAAGCCAGGGAATGTAGTGATTTCTAAGGGAATCGAAATCCCATTCGCTGTGGGGGGCGTTGTCGCTTACAAATCTTTCAACGTTGGCGTCAATGCTTTCCCTTACCATATTAAGGATTTTTTCCTTAACGTTGTCGCCGTTTAAAACCATATCGCGCTGTGAGTAGATTATTTCACGCTGGCGGTTCATAACGTCGTCATACTGTAGGACGTTTTTACGTATGCTGAAGTTTCTGCCTTCTACCTTTTTCTGGGCGTTTTCAATGGAGTTTGAAATAATACCTGCTTCAATGGGAACGTTCTCGTCAAAGTTCATTCTGTCCATAAGCATACCAACTCTGTCACCGCCGAAAAGACGCATTAAATCGTCCTCAAGGGAGATGTAGAAACGGCTCTTACCGGGGTCACCCTGACGTCCTGCACGTCCGCGAAGCTGATTGTCGATTCGTCTTGATTCGTGCCTTTCGGTACCTATAATGTAAAGACCGCCTAAGTTCTTTACTTCCTCGGCATCCTCTTTAATTGTAGCTCTGTATTTATTGAGAAGCTCGTTAAAAATTCTTCTTGCTTCTAAAATCTCAGGGTCATCAGTCTCGCTGAAGGAGTTAGCCTCCTCAATAAGCCTTGGCTCGAAGTTCTGCTTTCTCATATCAGCAAGAGCCATATATTCGGCGTTACCGCCAAGCTTAATGTCGGTACCACGGCCTGCCATATTGGTAGCAATGGTAACAGCACTCTTTTTACCTGCCTGGGCAACAATTTCAGCTTCTTTTTCGTGGTATTTTGCGTTTAAAACCTCGTGCTTAATACCGCGCTTTTTAAGCATAGCACTTATAAGCTCACTCTTTTCAATTGTAACTGTGCCTACAAGCACGGGCTGGCCTTTTTGGTTATGCTCAATAATATCCTCAACGATAGCTAAAAGCTTGGCTCTTTCGGTTTTATATACGACGTCCGCAGTATCCTCCCTTATCATTGGGCGGTTGTTGGGAATTTCTACCACGTCAAGGCGGTAAATCTCCCTGAATTCATCCTGCTCGGTTAAAGCGGTACCCGTCATACCCGAAAGCTTTTTATATAAACGGAAGTAATTCTGGAAGGTAATGGTGGCAAGGGTTCTGCTTTCCCTTTCAACCTTAACGCCTTCCTTGGCTTCAATAGCCTGGTGCAGACCCTCGTTGTAGCGCCTGCCGTACATAAGTCGTCCTGTGAATTCGTCAACTATAATAACTTCGCCGTTATTTACAACGTAGTTAATATCCCTTTTCATACAGCCGTGAGCCTTAATAGCCTGGTTGATGTGGTGCTGTATGGTGATATTGTCGGGGTCGGTTAAATTTTCAAGCTTGAAGAAGGCCTCTGCCTTTTTAATACCGCGCTGTGTAAGAGAAGCTGATTTGTGCTTTTCGTTAACAACGTAGTCGTAATCCTTATAGATTTCGTCGTTATCCTCTTTGTCGTCAGTTTCAGCAACGGTTATTCTCTTTAAGGTTCTTGCAAAGCCGTCAGCAATTTTGTAAAGCTCGGTGCTCTTGTCGCCCTGACCTGAGATGATAAGGGGTGTTCTTGCTTCGTCAATTAAAATGGAGTCAACCTCGTCAACGATAGCGAAGTTATGGCCGCGCTGAACCTTTCTTTCCTTGTAGATAACCATGTTATCACGCAGGTAGTCAAAGCCGAATTCGTTGTTGGTGCCGTAGGTGATGTCGGCGTCATAGGCGGCTTTTCTCTCCTTGTTGTCCATATCGTGGTAGATAAGGCCGACGCTTAAGCCTAAGAATCTGTAAACCTTGCCGTTCCACTCCGTACCCACCTTAGCAAGGTATTCGTTGGGTGTAACAACGTGAACACCGTTACCGCTAAGGGCGTTTAAGTATGCTGCAAGGGAGGAGGTAAGGGTTTTACCTTCACCTGTTTTCATTTCGCTTATTCTGCCCTGATGAAGGATGATGGCGCCTGTGATCTGAACGGGGTAGGGGCGCTCGTTTCTTACTCGCCACTGAGCTTCGGAACAAACTGCATAGGCATCGGGAAGAATATCGTCCAGAGTTTCACCCTTATTTAAACGTTCTTTAAGTACTGAAGTCTGCTTTTTTAATTCCTCGTCACTCATTTTCTCGTATTTATCACGCAGAGCGAGAGTTTTATCTACTATCGGTTTTATTCTTTTAAGTTCACGGGAGCTGTAGGTACCGAATATTTTTGTAATTAAACCCATTATTTAAATCCTTTCTTAAGGAAAAAATTTCAAAAAGTAATATTTATTTAAGTATACCACGGAATTTATGTCGAATGCAATAAAATACGCATTTGTTTACAAAAAAGTTAAACTTACTTTAGCATAGTGATGTCACCGTGATATCATTCGTGACGTCACGGGTAATATGGTTGTAACGCTACCGTGACGTTACTGTAACGGTATAGAAGTAGAAGAAGAAACAGAGATAGAAACAAAGATAGAAAAAGAAGTAAATGTCCCGTGACTGTCCCGTGACTGTCACGCTATAGAAGTAGAAGAAGAAACAGAAATAGAAACAGAATCAGAAAAAGAAACAGAAACAGAAGAAGAGAAAGAAACAGATTAAGAAAAAGATAAAAGAAAAAGAAGGAAGATTTTTACCTTTTCTTCCTTCCTGTTTTGATTATTTTGAATTCAGTTTAAAAGCAAGGCGCTCATTTCCTCTATAACGCCAAGGTCAAAGCAAAGGCGTGAAAGCACGTACTTATCTCTTATGTCCTTGGTGGCTTTAAAGGTCATGGGTAATATATCCTTTTCCAAACCGATGTCCTCCACGGTTTTGGGAGCATCGATAATATTTAAAAGCTTTTCAATATAGGAGCTTTCGGGAATTTCCTCAGTAATAATTTTAACTATCTTATCCCAGTTTTCAAGGATGATGTTAAGCCTTTCTTTATTCCTTTGTACGCTGTACTTTTGCTCTTTTTTCTCAAGCTCTATCATGGCGTTTGCGCCCTTACCGATGAATTCTTTAAGCTTAAGGTGGTAGCTTTCTAAATCGAAGCTTTCAAGGTAATTTACAGCAAGCTCTTTATTTGGTTTTAAATGCCTTAATTTATCGTAAATTTTTGCGGCATAGAGTGTGCCTATGGCGCACTGAATTCCGTGGAAATCCACCTTTGTGCCGAATTCCAAGCCTCTCATATCCCATACGTGGGAGAAGTAGTGTTCAACGCCTGAAGCAGGGCGGGAAATGCCTGCGTAAGCCATGGCGGCACCGCCTATTACAAGGCCTTCAAACACGGCTTCAACAGCTTTTTCGTCCCTTTTTAAAAGTCCCTCGGCGTTATCTGTACAGCGTTTTACGGCATTTCGCATTAAGCAGGCTACGTTTTCGCAGTAATATTCACCTGAAATAAGGCTTGAAATTCTCCACTCGCCTATGCTTATAAGCTTTGCAATCATATCCCCAAGGCCTGATTTAAGCATCTTTAAAGGTGCGTTTTTAAGGATGTCCGTGTCGCCTATAATTACGTCGGGACAGCGGGAATTAAGGGAAGTTTTAACGCCGTCAAGCTCCATACTGGAGCCTAAGGAAGCGTAGCCGTCCATACTGGGAGCGGTGGCAATTATCACGTATTTTTTGCCTGTTAAGGTGCTTAAAATCTTACCTATATCGTTAATTACGCCTGAGCCTACAGCTATTATAATATCGCAGGAATTATCAAAATGCATCACGGCAGAGCCTACTGATTTTTCGTCCGGCTTAAGGATTTTCTCCGTGAAAATATACTCTGAAAAGCTTATATTCTCACTCTTAAGAAGCTCTTTAACATAGTTTCCCGCAGCTTTTTCGGTGTTAATATCGCTCATTATGAAGGGCTTTTGAGCCTTGTAATCGCGTATTACGGAGCATATTTCATTTACTTTTCCCTTGCCGATAAGCACCTTTTCGATGCTTAAAGAATGCTCCTTGCCGCAGGGGCAGCTTTTTCCGTTTAAATTCATATAGTCAACACTCATATTTATTCCTCCTATATTACACTATACATAAAGTATTATTGTTCCTCGCCCGTCAATAGCTTCAATGCGTTTTCAAGTACTGTCAAGGGCGGCTGGAAATTAAGCTTGATGCTGATATAGGGCTTACTGCCTGCATTAACAAGCACCCTGCCCTTCATACCCTGAATAAGCCTTGAAACCCTTTGCATATCGAAGGTGTCCGCGTATAAAAGAAGGTTGGTGTTTACCTGCTTAACTTCCTTTATCTTAAGTCCTGAGGCGATATTTCTAAGCATAGCTATGTCAATAAGTCCCTTAACAGCCTCGGGCGGTTCACCGAAACGGTCAATAAGCTCGTCGATAACCTCCAGAGAATCGTCAAAGCTTTTAATATCCGCAATTTTTCTGTAAACGTCCAGCCTTAAGTGGGTGCTTTCAATGTAATTTTCGGGGATGTGAGCCTCTATTTGCATATCTACGGTACATTCGGTATCCACAGGCGGCGGGTCCTCACCCTTTAAGAGGGCGACAGCTTCGTTTAAAAGCTTTAAATACATATCGTAGCCAACGGTTTCCATATGGCCGTGCTGTTCACCGCCTAAAATATTACCTGCGCCGCGTATTTCCAAATCTCGCATAGCAATTTTAAAGCCGCTGCCGAACTCGGTAAATTCCCTGATGGCGCTAAGGCGTTTCTGTGCAATTTCGGAAAGGGACTTATCCTTTGTAAAGGTGAAGTATGCGTAGGCGCGGCGGTTGCTTCTGCCAACTCTGCCTCGTATCTGGTGCAGCTGGCTTAAGCCCATTCGGTCCGCATTTTCTATAACAAGGGTGTTGGCGTTGGGTACGTCCACACCTGTTTCAATAATTGTGGTACATACCAAAATATCAATCTCGTGGTCAATAAGCTGGCGCCAGACTTCGCTTAGCTCCTTTTCCTCCATTTTACCGTGACCTATGCCGATTCTTGCCTCGGGGATTTTTTCCTGAAGTCTTGCGGCTGTCTGGCTGATGGTGGCAACGTCGTTATGCAGGTAATATGCCTGACCGCCGCGGCGAAGCTCCTTTTTAAGGGCGTCCGTAATAATTCCCATATCGTGCTCCAGAACGTAGGTCTGCACGGGGTGACGGTCGTGGGGAGCTTCCTCAATAACCGACATATCACGTATGCCGGAGAGAGCCATATTTAAAGTACGGGGAATAGGTGTAGCGGAAAGGGTTAAAACGTCTGCATTCTTGCTTATTTCCTTTAAGGCTTCCTTTTGTGCAACACCGAAGCGCTGTTCCTCGTCAATAATTATCAGGCCTAAATCCTTGAATTTAACGTCCTTGGAAACAAGGCGGTGAGTACCAACGATAATATCCACGGAGCCGCGCTTTAATTTTTTAAGAGTTTCCTCCATCTGCTTAGGCGTGCGGAAACGGGAGAGAAGGTCCACCTCCACAGGGAAACCCTCGGTTCTTTTTAAAACCGTCTGGTAGTGCTGCCAGGCTAAAATGGTGGTGGGAACTAAAATGGCACACTGCTTGCCGGAGGTTACGCACTTGAAAGCCGCCCTTAAAGCAACCTCAGTTTTACCGAAACCAACGTCGCCGCAAAGGAGTCTGTCCATTGGTACTGTGGACTCCATATCGTCCTTGATTTCATTTATACAGCGAAGCTGGTCCTCGGTTTCCTCGTATTCAAAGTGAGCCTCGAAATCGCGCTGCCACTCCGTATCCTCAGGGAAAGCGTAGCCCTTAAGCTGCATTCTTTCAGCATAAAGCTTAATAAGCTCCTTGGCAATATCCTTAACGGCTGCCCTTACCTTTGCCTTGCTTTTCTGCCATTCACTGCCGCCAAGGCGGTTTAATTTTATACCTGCATCCTCACGGGGACCTATATATTTTGCCACCATATCAAGCTGAGTGATGGGCAGGTAGAGGGTGTCGTTCTTTGCGTACCTTACCTTGATGTAGTCCTTGGTAATACCGCGGGATTCAATTTTGTGTATTCCCTCAAAAACGCCGATGCCGTGGGTGGAGTGAACCACGTAGTCACCCATATTAAGCTCGGAAAGGCTGTAAATTTCCTGGCTGTTTTTATCTTTTTTCTTTTTCTTCTGTTTTTCGGGAGCTAAGCTTACCTTGCTGTGAGTGATAAGCACAAAATCTGCAGAAGGTATTTCAAAGCCTGCGGAAAGGCTTCCCTTGGTAACTGTTACGGTGCCCTTGTTGACCGTGGTGAATTTATCAAGGTAGCCTGCAGGGATGTTTGCGTTTCTAAGGTCAGTCGCTAAGGTTTCGGCTGCCCTTTCGGTGCCTGCCAGAACGACTATTTTTAATTTTCTTCTTAAATAGCTTTCTAAATCCTCCTTTAAAATTTCGGTACTGCCGCTCCAGGAGGAAAGCTGTTTTGCC
>JAGBID010000002.1 GCA_017935165.1 Clostridia bacterium | reverse complement strand
GATGGTAAGGTTCACGCTGCAGGATGTATTTTACCTTTAACTAAAAACGACTCCTTAAGCTCCTCCTTAGGTACAAGGCACCGTGCTGCTTTAGGTATAAGCGAGGAAACAGACGCTGTTGTGGTTGTAGTATCCGAGGAAACCTCACAGATCTCCGTAGCGGTAAACGGACTTCTTTCCAGAAACTATAACCGTGAGTCTCTTATCAATGTTCTTGAAGGTTATCTTATCCCCAAGAGCGACGAAAAGAGCGACAGTAAGATTTCATTATCATTTTTAAAGAGAAAGAATAGCGATGAACACAGATAACGAGAAAAAAACAAAGCTTGGTTTAAAAGATATTATTTACCGCAATACTTTTATACTTTTTATCTCCTTTATTGCAGCTGTGGTAATCTGGTTCAGTCTTGCAATGAATAACACAGAGGAGCGCCCCTTAACAATTACGGACGTGCCTATCACCTTTGAAATGTCTCAGGATGCTCAGAATGACGGCATCAAGATATTTTACAAGAGCTACGAAACTGCCGACGTAAGTATAAGCGGTCTTAACATAGCAAATATTACGGAGAATGATTTATCCGTTAAGGCAACTTTAGCTCCCAACTCCACAAAGCTTGCAGGCAACACATTGGAAAAAGCCGAGCTTACCTTGGAGTACAGCAAAAAGGAAGGTAAGAAATATACGGATTTCACCATCAATTCCGTATCTCCCACAACGGTTACAGTTTATTACGATAAGGTTAAAACAGCCTCCTACGATATTGAGGATACAATCACCTACAACGCAGCAGCCAACTGCTATGTTTCAAAGCCTATGCTGTCAAACACAAACGTTGTTATTGAAGGTCCCGAATCCTCAATAAATAAGATAGGCAGAGTCTGAGTCGACTATGACGTTTCAGGCGTGCTTACCGATACTTACCGTTTCCAGAGTGCCATAACTGTTTATGACCTTTACAACAAGCCTATGAATCTTAAGGATTATTACCTTACCTTAAGCGTTGAAAAGGTTGATGTTGTCATTAACGTTATGAACAAGCAGACGGTTAAGCTGGATGTAACTAAGCTTAATATGCCCGAAGGCTTCAGCGATGAACGTGTTACAATAAGCCCTGCCACCATTGATATTGCAGGTCCTTTGGAAACAATTAGCGCTTACAATACCTTACTTCTCCCCGATGCAATAGACTTCTCCGAAATCACACTTGAAAACAACAGCTTTACAATGGAAATTCCCATGCCCAAGGGTGTTACCAATGTTTCAAATATTACCGAGGCTAAGGTTTACATAAATCTTAACGGCTTTACGGAAACAACGGTAAATTTAAACGAAAGCAACTTTACGTTTGTAAACGTACCTGAAAACAAGGTTGTTAAGGCTATTACCCAGAAGCTTCCTGTTAAGATTACAGGCTCCCAGGCTCAGATAAGCAAGCTTAACTCCTCCTCTGTTTACGGCGTTATAGATATGGCAAACATATCAAGCACAAACGGAAACAAGAGTGTTACTATTGAAGTGGATATATCTTCAGGTACAACCTCCACCTGCTGGGTAAACGGCAGCTATGAAATTCAGATAAATATTGCCGATAAACCTGAGGATAGCTCCAGCGGCACCACAATTGCCGAGGAATAATTTGAACTAAAAAATCCCGCAGACCTGCTCTGTGGGATTTTCAGGAAAAGAAAGGATAACGGATAATTTATTTTATGCTCAGTAAGATTAAAAATTTCGAATTTAAATTAAGCCTTCCTTTTATAATTAAATCGGTAGCGGTAATACTGTTTCTGCTAATTTGTCTGACAGCCTTTAACCACGGTAAAGCCGAAGGCTTTGGATTTGATTCCTTTGTTAACCGTGACTACGAATACGGCACTACTGTAAGTGAGCGTGTTATAAGCGGTGAGGTTGACGAGATAACCGTTAACTGGCAGTGCGGTGACATTGAAATTTATCAGGTAGCTGCTGTTAACGTAAAGGTTTACGAGTCTGCTTCTAAGGAAATAGACTCCGATATGTTTATGGACATTACCCTGGACAGCGGCGAGCTTATTGTCAACTGGTCTGAAAACGGTGTAGGTGCCTCAAAGGAATTGGGCAAAAAGCTTGTTATTGAGCTTCCTTTCGGCTATGAGCTTGATTCTGTTACAATAAACGGCGGAGACTCCAATATAGACGTAAAAAAACTTGTAAGCGATGCTGTAAACCTTTACACAGCTTACGGAAAAATAAGCTTTGACAGAGTAGAAGGCGATGAAGGCTTCGTAAAAGCCTCATACGGCGGCATTAAAGGCAGTAGCAGTAAGTTTGAAAGCCTTACGCTTCGCGCAAACGAGGGCGATTTAAGCTTAAAGGATTCGGATATTTACACTCTGAATCTGTTTACAGCTTCGGGTAATACTTTATTTGACGGCGATTTCTGTGAGCTGACTGCCAAAAGCTACAGCGGTAACATCACTGCGGAAACCAAGTACAGACCTCACGACGTAAACGTATCCTCCACAAGCGGTAATATAGTGCTTTCACTCCCCTCCAACCTTTCAGCATTCGGTGAGTATAAAACCGTAAGCGGTGAATTTGTAACCGATTATGAGTTTAAAAGTGAGGAAGAGGGTATAATTGAGCTGAACGCCGAGGAGTACGAGCTTAATTTAACTACAACAAGCGGCAACATAACCCTTAATAAAGGCGAAAGAGGAAGGCAAAACAGCTATTTCAGTAAGCTTTTAGGCGAGGATGAGGGATGAAGAATAATTTAAAATAAACTGAAAAAGCAGGAGTAAGGCAAAACCTTCATTCCTGCTTTTATTTATATCCTGTTTATTAAGTGCATTATGCTTAGGAATACTCAGTATGACTGAAACGTAATAAAAATGCCCAAGCATCCCTTAGGACGCCCGGGCTATAGCTGATTTGTTATTTATAATCAGGAATTAGCTTCAATGTACTCAACTATTGCGCCAACAGTTCTGAGCTCTTCAAGTTCTTCCTCGGGGATTTCCTCAAGGCCGAATTCCTCTTCAATGGACATCATAAGGTCAACAACGTCGAGAGAGTCTGCGTTAAGGTCATCAACAATATCAGTGGCAAGTGTGATCTCGTCTTCATCATCAATAGAAAACTGCTCTGCAATAAGCTCTCTGATTTTTTCGAATACCATATATTTTCCTCCTGTGAATTAAAAAATTTTCTTCATTTTTTGTAGACAAAAAGAACTAAGAGTGGTAAAATTTTTCCTATGCAGTTCTTATATGTCCATTCTATTGGGATATGAATTGTTTGTCAATATATATTTGCGAAAAAATTTCTAAAAAAATTATATTTCAATGAAATTTTCTCGAGATGTTGTTATTTGATACGGAGATGAGCGGAAATTGAGCAAAGAAAAGTATGCGGTAATCGGTCATCCGATAAAGCACACTATGTCTCCCTTCATAAACAAAAGGCTCTTTCAGCTTGATAACAAAGAGGCTGAGTATGAAGTTTTTGAAGTGGAGGACATTGAAAAGGACATTGAAAAGCTTAAAAAGCTTAAAGGCTTTAATATAACCATTCCTCATAAGAAGAATATAATCCCATACCTTGATTATATAACCGAGAAAGCAAAATTGTGCGGTTCGGTAAATACGGTGCTTATAAAGGATAATAAGCTTTACGGTACAAGCACCGACGGTATAGGTATGCGCCTTTCTCTTGAAAGCCATGGCTTAAGCTTTAAGGGTAAGCTTTTACTTTTAGGTAACGGCGGTGCTGCAAGGGCGGTTGCTTTTGAAGCACTTGATTACTGCGACAGCTTGCTTGTGGCGGCAAGAAATCCGGATTCCGCAAAAGCGTTTACCCAGGAGCTAAAGGCTGCTTTTAAAAACAAGGAGATTAACTGTTGCTCCTTAAAGGAAATACCCGATGAAAGCTTTGACCTTTTAATAAACACTACAGCGGCAGGTATGTACCCAAAGCCTGAGGAATCACCGGTTGGGAAAGATGTAATTAAAAACTGCAAGGCACTTTACGATGCAGTTTATAACCCTCACGATACCCTGCTTATAAAAATGGCTGAAAGTCTTGGCGTAAAATGCATTCACGGTATGGAGATGCTTGTTAACCAGGCGGCTGCGGCTCACGAATTCTGGCTTGAAGGCGATTTTAAACCCTATAACAGGGAAGATATATATAAGCTTACAAAGGATTCGGTAAGCGAAATGAACCGTCACTTTTATTCGAAAACCTGAGGACTTTAAAAAGGAGGAAGGTAAATGAAAATTGTTTTATGCGGCTTTATGGGCTGCGGTAAAAGCAGTATCGGAAGGCGTCTTGCCGGGCTTCTTAACTGGGAGTTTATTGATATGGATGCTTTTATTGAACAGCAGGAAGGTATGACGGTTTCAGAAATCTTCGCCCAAAAGGGCGAGGGTGAATTCAGAAAAATGGAAACCGAAGCCGTAAAGGCTTTAATGATAAAAGAAAACGTAATAGTGGCTTCAGGCGGCGGTACCGTAATGAACCCTGTTAACGTAGAAGAAATCCACAAGGGCGGCGGCGTTATCTATTTTCTGGACGTACCCCTTGCGGCGCTTCAGGAAAGGCTTAAAAACGATAAAAGAAGACCTTTGCTGCAAAAACCAAACAGACGCGAGGTTATAGCTGAGCTGTTTGGCAAGCGATACGATAAATATTTAAATGCAGCTGATGTAAAAGTGGATGCAGGCGCGCCTGCTGTATGGCTTGCAAAGCTTTTGGCACAGAAAATTAAAGAAGAAATTTAAATTGAAGGGACTGTTATTTTATGATTATTGTTATTAAAAACGGAGTTAAAAAGGAGCAGATAGAAAGCTTCTCCCAGCATATTCAGGAGCAGTATAACGTTAGCGTAAGTCTTATCACAGGTGCTCAGAGTACTGTTTTCGGTCTTGTTGGTGATACTTCTGCAATTGATATTGATTCACTTCATGCTCAGGATATAGTTGAAAGCATCAAACGAGTTCAGGAGCCTTACAAGAAGGCTAACCGTAAGCTTCACCCCGAAGATACGGTTATCACACTTCCTACAGGTGAAACAATCGGTGACGGTTCACTCTCACTTATTGCAGGTCCCTGTTCGGTTGAGGGCGAGGAGCAGATATGTGAAATCGCAAAGAGAGTTAAGGCATCAGGCGCAAAGTTCCTGCGCGGCGGTGCGTTCAAACCCAGAACCTCACCCTATGCTTTCCAGGGTATGAAGGCTGAAGGTCTTGCTCTTTTAACCGAAGCTAAAAAGGAAACAGGCCTTCCCATTGTTACTGAAATTATGAACATCCAGCACCTTGAATTATTCGAGGACGTGGACATCATTCAGGTTGGCGCAAGAAATATGTAGAATTTCGAGCTTTTAAAGGAGCTTGGCAAAACAGACAAGCCTATCCTTTTAAAGAGAGGTCTTTCAAGCACAATCGAGGAACTTTTAATGAGTGCTGAGTACATTATGGCAGGCGGTAATAATAAGGTTATCCTTTGTGAAAGAGGTATAAGAACCTACGAGACCTTCGCCAGAAATACTCTTGATATTTCCGCAGTTCCGATTTTAAAGAAGCTTACTCACCTTCCCGTTGTGGTTGACCCCAGCCACGCCAGCGGCATTAACTGGCTGGTTGAGCCCTTGGCAGTAGCTGCTGCTGCAATAGGTACTGACGGCCTCATTATCGAAGTCCACAACAATCCTAAAAAGGCACTTTGCGACGGCGCACAGTCCATTACTCCCGAGCAGTTTGATGCCCTCAGCAAGAAGGTCCAGGCTGTGCACACCTCAGTTATAGGTTCATAATTTATAGGAAATAGTTTTGCGGTGTTTATTTTATGGACACCGCAATGTTAATTAAGAGGTGTAGCTTTGAAAATCACAATTATCGGTCTGGGACTTATAGGCGGCTCAATTGCAAGGAGCCTTAAAAGAAGCGGCGATTATTTCATTACCGCCATAGATAACAGCGAGCAGGTGCTTCTTGACGCCATAAGCGCAGGTGTTATTGACAGAAAAGCAAGTGTATATGATTTATCGGACAGCGACGTGGTGTACCTTTGTGTATATCCTGATGCCGCTTTGGAATTCACCGAGAAAAATAAAGCTCTCTTCGGTAAAAATACGGTAGTTACGGATGTTTGCGGTATAAAAACCTATATCTACCCCAAGCTTAAAAGTATAGCTGATGAAATGGGCTTTACCTATATAGGCTCTCACCCTATGGCGGGTAAGGAGCAAAGCGGCTTCACAGCAAGCGATGCAGGTCTCTTTTTCGGTGCATCCTATATAATTGTGGACGACGGTTCCGATAAAAGAGCCAGGGATGTTTTAGAGCAGCTTGCACTTACTATGGGTTTCGGTAAAATAGTTTACGCCACAAGTGAGGAGCACGATAAAGCTATTGCTTACACTTCTCAGTTGCCTCACGTTCTTGCCTGTGCCTACGTAATGAGCCCTATGTGCGAAAAGCACGGCGGCTTCTCGGCAGGCAGTTACCGTGACGTAAGCCGTGTGGCAAACATCAATGCCGCGCTTTGGACAGAGCTGTTTATTTCTAACAGAGAAGCTCTGGTAAGTGAAATAAACACCTTGATTTCCAATATGGAAAATATAAAAGAAGCTATAGAAAAACAAAGCACCGAAAACCTAAGCGCCTTACTTACAGAAGCAGGCGACAATAAAAGAAAGTACGGCCGATTTGCCGGAGGAATGATAAATGGAAATCAGAATTAAAACCGAAAAGCCCTACAGCGTGTATATAGAGAACGGTATCCTTTCAAAAGCAGGGGAGATAATCGCTCAGTTTCGCGGTAAGGGCACCAAGGTTATGATAATGAGCGAGACAAACGTCTACCGCTACTACGGAAACAAGCTTTCAGAATGCCTTAAAAAAGCAGGCTTCAACGTTTCAAGCTATGTTTTCATAGCAGGTGAAGAGAGCAAGAATATGAAAACCGTTATGGAAATGTACGAGGCTTTAACGGAAAACGGCTTTACAAGAAGCGATTTAGTAGTGAACCTCGGCGGCGGTGTAACAGGGGATATGGGTGGCTTTGCAGCTGCCACTTACCTGCGCGGCATTGACTTTATTCAGGTGCCCACCACACTTCTCTCTCAGGTGGATGCTTCCGTAGGCGGTAAAACAGGTATTGACCTTCCTTCAGGCAAAAACCTTGTAGGTGCATTCCGCCAGCCTTTGTGCGTTATCTGCGACCCTGAAACCTTAAAAACTCTGCCTGAGGAGTATTTTATTGACGGCTTGGGTGAGGTTGTAAAATACGGCTGTATTTACGACAAGGAGCTCTTATTTGAGCTTGAAACAGGCAAGGCATTAAAGAATATGGAGGAAACAATCTGCCGCTGTGTGGACTGTAAACGCATTTACGTTGAGGAGGATACAAACGACACAGGCAAGCGTATGATACTTAACTTCGGTCATACCTTCGGTCATGCTCTTGAAAAGCTTCACGGCTTCAAGGATCTTTCTCACGGCAGGGCTGTTGCTATAGGTATGCTTATGGCAATTGAGATAGGCGAGAGCATGAATATAACAAAAAAGGGTACTTCAGCAAGAATTGAAGCTCTTTTAAAGGAATTGGGACTTCCCACCAAGGATGAAAGCTTCACCTTCGAGCAGATTATAGATGCCACAGCCCTTGACAAAAAGACCTTCGGCAGAAATATAAACCTTATTTTCATAAGTGAAGTAGGTACAAGCCTTATCCATAAAATCGAGCGCAATTATCTTGTTTTAAGGTGCAAGATTATGGAACAGCAGAAGTTAAGAGCAGGCTTATAAAATTATTTTGGAAAAGATTTTATATGAGTAAGGTTATTTTTAGTAAAGGGGTAAAGGGCGGTAAGGTAACTGTACCGCCTGCAAAAAGCTACGGCCACCGCAGTATTATCTGCGCGGCGCTCTCTGAAAAAGCTTCCCTTATAAGCAATATGGATTTAAGTGAGGATATGAAAGCTTCCCTTAATTTCCTTACGGCTCTGGGCGGCAAATATGAGTACAGCAGCCGATGCTTGAAAGTAAACCCCATAAATTTAAACAGTGAAAATATTATTATAGATTGCGGCGAATCCGGCTCAACCTTAAGGTTTATTATTCCCATAATCGCCGCCTTGGGTGTAAAAGCCACACTCGTAGGCCGCGGCAGACTTCCCGAAAGACCCTTAAATGTGTATACAGACTTGTTGCCTGAGTTTGGCGTAAGCTTCAGCGCAAACAAGCTGCCTATGAAAATCAGTGGCAAGCTTAAAAGCGGAAAGTTCAGGGTGCCGGGTAACATAAGCTCCCAGTTTATTTCCGGCTTACTTTTTGCCCTTCCCTTACTTCAGGAGGACAGCGAAATCGAAATAGTCGGTAAGCTTGAATCAGGGGCTTACATAGATATGACCATTGATGTACTCAATAAATACGGCATAGAAATCACAAAAACCGAAAAGGGCTATTTCGTAAAGGGCAAACAGCAGTATAAAGCGGTGGATTACACCGTGGAGGGTGACTGGTCTCAGGCTGCATTCTTCCTTACAATGGGTGCTTTGTCCGAGGAAGTTGTTGAAATAGAGGGACTTAACAAAAATTCCATTCAGGGCGATATGGGTGTTTTAAAGCTTTATAAAGAAATTGGCGCTCACATTGATTTTGAAGGGGCTGCTCTCAAAATTAAAAAGGGCAGCCTTAAAGCAATCGAAACCGATATGCACGATATGCCCGACGCGGTGCCTGCCTTAAGCGCTCTTTTAGCCCTTTGTGAGGGCGTAAGTGTTATAAAAGGTGCCGAAAGACTGAGGATAAAGGAAAGCGATAGGCTTAAATCTGTTTCTGATGCCCTAAATAGCCTCGGAGGAAAAGTAACCGAGACTGTTGACGGACTTGAAATTGAGGGCGTAAATCGTCTTTGCGGCGGAAATGCAGACAGTGTTAACGACCACAGAATATTAATGGCAATGGCGTCGGTAAGAAGTATGGCTGATAAT
>JAGBID010000166.1 GCA_017935165.1 Clostridia bacterium | reverse complement strand
CGATTGCCTCGTTAGGTAAATAACGCTTTGCATTTATTTCTGCTCCCATACCGCCTATTACACCTACTATGCTTTCGTTGACGTAAACTCGTTTGGAGAGAAGCACGTCCGCATTGACTCCGCCTATGGGGATGAATTTGAGGGTACCGTCCTCACTTATTTCGTTTATCATTAAGCCTACTTCGTCCATGTGGGCGCTGAGCATAAGCTTTTTTGAGTGGGTCATTTCGCCTTTTTTATAGGCGATTACATCACCTAAATTGGAAAGGCTTACTTCAACGTTTTCAATAGTTTTAAGCTCCTCCAAAATAATGTCTCTTACTTTATTTTCGCTGCCGGACACGCCAACTGCAAGAGCCAGCTTTTTGAGTAAATCTAAATTTTTCATATCGCTGCCTCCTTATAATGCTAAAACGTATAAAGCCATAAGCTTAGCTGTGTTTTCGATGTCCTCAAGGTCGCATATCTCAGCAGGAGTATGCATACTTCTTTGGGGAATTGAGAGAAGTGCTGTGTGGATACCGCCGTTCTGTACGATTATATCGTCACAGTCAGTACCTGTTGAACCGCCCATAACCTCAGGCTGATAAGGAATGTTATTTTCCTTGCACAATTTAATAAGCTTATCCTTCATAGCCTTGTCAAGTACCGGGGAGATACCTACCATAGGTCCTTTGGAAAGCTCACCTAAGCCGCGCTTATCACCAAGACCCGGCTGTTTAGCGAAGGAAACGTCCACGGCGATTGCCTCGTTAGGTAAATAACGCTTTGCATTTATTTCTGCTCCCATACCGCCTATTTCCTCTTTACTTGAAAGACAGATATGAACACCGCAGTTAAGCTTAATGCCCTTTAAAAGCTCAGCAGCGCGAATTACAGCGGCACAGCCGGCTCTGTCGTCAAGAGCTGAGCCTGTTACACGGTTATTTAAAAGTCTTACTGTTTCATTTTCCAAAATAACGGCGTCGCCTACAGTTACTATTTCCTTAACTTCCTCTGCCTTTAAGCCTAAGTCTATGTACTGCTTATCGGTATTTTCAACCTTATCGCTTTCACCGCTTATGTGAGGGGGTAAAACCGAGACAATGCCCTTTAATTTCTTTGTACCGTAAACGGTTACAATGCTGCCGGGCAGGGTACGCCTGTCAACACCGCCTACGTTTGTTACGTGCAGGAAGCCGTTATCATCTATATCCGTTACCATCATACCGATTTGGTCGATGTGGGCGTCCAGCATTATCTGTTTAGGAGCGTTTACATCGCCTATAAAGGCGTAAAGTCCGCTTGTTCTGTTTTTCTCCACTTTGTCACAAAATGAAAGAAGTGAAGCAGCTTTTTCTATAACATTATCCTCAAAGCCTGAGATACCGTCAGTATCAGACAAAGCTTTGATGATACTATAAATTTCATTAAACAAAATAACACCTTCTAAAAATAATTCTCTTTATATTATAAGATGAACGGGAAGTAAAATCAAGGTATTTAACCAAGGGAATAAAAAATAAAGACAGATGAAAACCATCTGCCTGTTATAGTTTATTGTTATATCAGGTAAAATAAAGGATAACGTTGATAATAATTACAAGAAGGAAGAATCCTAATGCAACGAACTTTGTCCACTTAGAAAGGAAAGCATCAACACTGCGAGCCTGATTCTT
>JAGBID010000001.1 GCA_017935165.1 Clostridia bacterium | reverse complement strand
TTCATTTTAAATTACGCTTTCTGCGAAATTAATCTTCAAATACAATTTCACCGCCGAGGATGGTGTACTTAACCTTACCCTTAAGCTCCATATTTTTAAGCACAGCATTCTTACTTTTGCCGTGAAGCTTTCCTGTGTCCACTATCCATTTTTCCTCGGGGTCAAATATAACTGCATCTGCATTGGCGCCAACTGAAAGGGTACCTGCATCAATGCCTAAAATTTCAGCAGGCTTTACAGACATCATATTGATAAGTGCTGATAAATCCTTGTTTCCTATATTATCAAACACGGTAATCATACCCGAAAGGCTTGTTTCCATACCGATAGAGCCGTTGGGAGATTTTTCAAACACAGCTTTTTCCTCCACGGAGTGAGGTGCGTGGTCCGTTGCGATACAATCAATAGTGCCGTCAAGGACAGCTTCGATTAATGCTGTTCTGTCCTCCTCTGCTCTTAAAGGAGGATTCATTCTGTAATCTGCATCCTTTTTATAGAGCTCCTTGTCGGTTAAAAGCATATAGTGAGGGGCTGACTCGGCAGTTACCTTTACGCCGCGCTTTTTAGCATCCCTTATAAGCTGGCAGGAACCCTTTGTACTTACGTGACAGATGTGGATGGGCAGGTTGTAGGCAGCAGCGGCGGCAATTTCCCTTGCTGTGCCGCAATCCTCAGCAGCATTTGGTACACCGGGGATATTAAGCTCCTTTGAAACCTCACCCTCATTCATAAGCCATTTGGAGGCTAAGTAAAGGTCCTCACAGTGGGCTGTTAAGGTCATACCCAATTCAGCACATTCTTTTAAAGCCTTAACAAGGCATCTTGTATCCTCAATAGGTCTGCCGTCATCGGAGCAAGCTATAGCTCCCGCCTTCTTTAAAGCTGCAAGGTCGGTGCTTTCGCTGCCTTTAAGTCCCATTGTGGCAGCAGCGGCAACGTAAACCCTTGCCTTGGCATTTTCATTTTTAGCCTTTTTGATTATATATTCAACTGTTTCGGGAGTATCGATGGCAGGGGATGTATTAGGCATACAGAGAAGGCTTGTTACACCGCCTGCAGCTGCAGCGTTGCAGCCTGTTATAATATCCTCCTTATAGGTTAAGCCGGGGTCCCTTAAATGGACGTGCATATCAACAAGGCCCGGTGCACACACAAGACCTTTTCCGTCAATTACTCTTTCAGCGGAAGCTTCTATCTTCTCTGCCTTTAAGGCCACCTTTCCGTTTTCAAAAAGTATATCACCGATAAAATCCTCATTATTCTTAGGGTCAATAATTCTTACGTTCTTTATAAGCAGGTTTTTCATTTTTATTCTCCCGAAACTATTAAAATTAAAGCTGTAAAGCTGCAAAACATATTAATTCATTGAATATAATATTACAAAATTCGAATTATTTCAAGTGCTTAATAAAAGCTTAAGAAAAAAAGAACCGACTGCTTAAAGCAGCCGGCCCTATATATAAAATATATTATAAGGAGTCAGGATTAAAGGTCACTTACTTCGAAAAGAGCTTCGGCATCCTCAATATATACCACCAGGCTGCCGTCCTTTTCCTCAAGCTTTTCAACTACAACGTTTTCTTCAAAGAGCTTGCCGTAATCTAAATATTCCTCACCGCCGAAGGCAAAGAGGTCAACACCCTTCTTTGCGAAGCTTACGTCCTCGTCTTCACGCTCGGAGCAGGTTGTGGTTACGTATGCCTTGCCGTCAATTACAATTGAAGGGCCAAACACCAATGTTTTGTCGTAAACCACGTAAGCGTCGGTATTACCGTGAGTGATAAGCTTTTTACTTTCGCTGTTGTAGCTTAAAAGCTCCCAGCCGCCCTTTTCACCTTTTTTGTAACCGTAAGTTACGCCATCGGCTTCAGCTAAAATTCCGTCAAACATTTCCTCACCGTTATTCACATTTTCGACCTGAGCTTTGCTTGTGGGGCCGCAGGCTGTAAAGCAGGAAACAAGCAAAAGCACCGCCAACAGAGAGCATAACAAAGTTTTCATATTTTTCTTCATAACTTTCACCTTGCCTAATTTAAGGCACCCTTTCTTATAATTAATTTTGTTTTGACTTTTATCTGCCATACTTTACTTGGCACTATTATAATATCATACTGCATCAACAATGTCAAGCATTTTTAATATATTTTTATGTATATTATTTAAATAAATATATTCCGATTTTAAACAAAAAAAGAAGGCGCTTAACAGCACCCTCTTCCTAACGCTCATATTACTTGACCGCTTCCTTATCCTCCTGAGTACAGCCATGCTCGCTGTAACGGGCTTTCTCGTAAAGATTATGAAGCAAATCGATTTTAAATTTACCCCTTTCCTCCATCTCGGCAGGAGTCATCCAATCATCGGGAGTAAACTTGGATTTAATAGTCTTCTTATATTTTCTTCTTACAACTGCATTGGGCGACATATCGAAGAAAGAGATTTTCTCCTTCTTCTCAACAGGCGCTTCCTCTTCCTCGGGTTCGACTATGGATTCTATTATATCCGCTTTTTCTTTCTTAACCGTTTTTGAGAAGATAAGGAATAATTCCACTATGCAAAATATAAAAAGTCCAATCATCAAAATAACACTTATGATGGTGGCTGTCTGGTCAACTGCTGCCATAACGGGGTTATCCACAGCCTCACCAAACTGTTCGGCCAGGTTATTGTAATAGCTTTCAGGGTTAACCGTTGATTCGTAAAGGTTCGCCTTCTCCTCCTCAGATACTTCAATCTGCGGAATTGTAATGCCGAAAAACTCATAGCTTGACATAACACAGATAAGGGAGACACTAAGGAATATAAGGGCACCAAAGCCAAAAATTGTTGCCATGGATTTGCCTATACGTCTTTCGGGAAACTCTGCCATTGTGTTATTAAGCTTAATATAATCCTCTATTTTCTTAAAACCGCTAAATGCAAATACAAGCGCAATATAGATAAAGGCGAGTATAAGTGCCATGAGCTGTATGAACCAATCCCCCATATATCCGCCGTAAAAGAACGGCACAAGGAAAAAGATAAGGGCTACGTAGTGGGGTCTGTCAAACACAGAGGCATCCTGCCTAACTCTGCTTACAAGCCTTAATACAACCATAATAACTGTTATAAGGCAGGAAAGAATGCAGGTTGTGATAAACCAGGTGGCAACCACCAGCACGATGCTGAGCACAATGTAAACCCACAGCTGTTTTATGTACATCGAAGAATACTTTGTAATTGCTGCAGGTATTATAAAAAGCAGAGAACTGAAAAAATACTGAACGCTGCTTATACCGCTATCCACATAAGCTACACAGGCTAAAAATGTGTAGATAGGGGCAATAATTAAAGTAACGTGCAACAAAGGCAGAAACACAAGCAGGGCACTGCGCACTTTTGCGGTTAATGAAATTTTATTTTCACTTACATTATTCATACTTTTATCCAATTAATTATAATTTTGTACCGGAAGCAGCCTTCCAGGGAACTACCCTGAACTTATTGCTCTCTACCTTAGGCAATTCGTCACGGTAGGGAACTATCATAATGGCTGTATTTCTGCCGGCAAGGTTTTCAAAAGCCTTAATATTTTCTTCCTCTGTGTTCTTTGTGATAAACACGTAGAGTTCGTTTTCAGAAGGCTTTATGCTGCCGATAATCCGGTCGGCTGTTATTTCATCGTGCCAGACTATTCTTGCGAAGGTCTTTCTTAAAAATTCCATATCGGTACCCTTAAGGTCATAAAGCCTTAAGAATTCGCCGCTTAAAATATCCTGACCGTTACCGACAATATTGAGAGCTATACCCTGGTTGATAACTCTTTCGGCAAGAGCAGCTGTAAGACGTATGCTCTCCTCAGTTAAATAATCCTCCAAGGGTGATACTGTACGGTAGGTATCAAGAATAATGGTGATTTTTTGAGTGATAGTGGTATCGTGCTGGTTAACAACAAGACCGCCTGCCTTAGCGGAAGCCTTCCAGTTAATGTACTTCATTGGGTCTGTGATCATATAGTCACGGATACCGCCAAACTCGAAGGGGTCCTCAAGCATTTTCTGACGAGAAAGCACTTCACCCATAATCTGGCTGAAGGGGATGTTTATCCTTTCGGAGGAGATTCTTTCGGGATAAACGTAAATTTCGTCGTTACTGTCAAAGCTTGTGTGGTACTTACCCTTAAGGAAAATATCGTGAGCGGTAAGGTTAACCTTGTCAAGAGTGTAGTAGCCGCGCTTGTGACAGATAATATCCAGGTTTCGTGTTATTCTCTTCTTACTGCCTATTGAGAAAATGTCACGTCTGTAAAGTTTATCACTTACGGCAGAGTTAGCAGTATTTGCGAACCTTAAATTTCTGTGGAGGTTAAAGTCAATATCCAGTATGGGAATGGGCAAAAGCTTATCGTTGGAAATTACTTCCACAAGCTGTGTTTTCTCATTCTCATAGGCGGCATCTTCCTTGAACTTTACACTGGCTGTAAGATTCTTTGACCACTGCTTATCATAAACTTTTCTGATTATAAAGAATACGGCAAAAACCGCAATCATCAAAATGATAATCGGCATATTACTTTTTCCAATCCTCGGTTGTGAGTGGTGTTACGTTAAGGATATTTTCAATAATCTTCTTCTGCTCGGAAATTGTGCTTATAGAGCCGTTGATAACGATTCTGTGAGCAAGTACGGGCACAGCAATACTCTTGATATCCTCAGGTACAACGTAGTCTCTGCCCTTAACCATTGCATAAGCACGGCAGGCACGAAGCAATGCAAGTGAACCACGGGGACTGATACCTGTAGCAACATTTCTTGCATCACGGGATGTGTGAGCAATGTCAACAATATATTTCATAAGCAAGGGGTGAACGTAAACATCCTTGCTCTCCTCAGAAAGGGCAACAATATCCTCAGCTGTGCAAACAGGCTGAAGCTCCTTTAAGGGTTCTGCCTTTAAGAAACGGTTTAAAATATTAAGCTCATCTTCCTTGGAAGGAGTCTCCATGGAAATTCTCATAAGGAAACGGTCCATCTGAGCTTCAGGGAGGGGATATGTACCCAAAGTTTCAATGGGGTTCTGTGTTGCAATAACAAAGAAGGGGCGTGCGAGGGGTCTTGTTACACCGTCAACTGTAATCTGTTTTTCAGCCATACACTCAAGAAGTGAGCTCTGTGTTCTGGGAGTAGCACGGTTAATTTCGTCAGCAAGCA
>JAGBID010000165.1 GCA_017935165.1 Clostridia bacterium | reverse complement strand
GCTACTGAAGCGCCTGGGTAGCCTCCGCAACGGAAACTATCATCTTGCGCATGGCTTTCTTATCCTCTTCCTTATCCTTGGAGGTAACAACGTCCGCAATTGATTTACTTACGTTACTTCGGCCCAGCTGCTCCAATGCCTTTCTGATTTCAGGCTGGAATATGATAAGCACGGCAATAAAGCCGAACTGGAATATATAGGAAAGAATGGTGTTTATCATTTGCAGCTGCAGGAAATTCGAAACTGCAAATATAGCTATAAACAGAGCAAGACCTTTAATAAGCTGGCCTGACCTTGTTTCCCTTACAAGCTTTATCAAGCTGTAAATAAGTATTGTAACGGCAGCAACGTCTATGGCGTCCACAAAGGTAAAGCTCCTTGCAACGGTAAGAATCAGCTGCCAATAATCAGTGATTGCGGTCATTCGTTTTATCATCCTCTCGCATAGAATCATAGAACTACACACTAATTCTATCACAATTATTCTGTAAAGAAAAGAGTTTTTACGCCATTTCCTTAAATTGTTTTCGAAAATTAATTAAGCTTTAATATTTGCCCGGTAATTCTTATAAATTCTCTTACGTCATTTACACTTGTAAACGCCGAAGGTGAAATTCTTACTGTGCCGACGTTTAAGGTGCCGTACTTTTTGTGGGCAACAGGGGCGCAGTGAAGTCCGCTTCTTATACAAACGCCTTTTTCCCCGTAAAGCTCAGCCATTCTTTCTGAGGGGAAATCCGTGTTAAAGGAAAGGACGGGAAGGTAATTTTCCGTGTCAGGTATATCCGTATAGAGCTTTACCCTTTTGTTTCCTTTAAGGTAATAATAAATTTCTTTAAGTCTTTCCGTTTCCCATTTATGAATTCGGAAAACACCCTTACTTTTTACGAATTTCACCCCTTCATTTAAAGCTATTATCCCGGGAACATTTAAAGTACCGCTTTCATACCTTTCCGGCGGAAGTAAAGGCTGAGACTCGCTTATTGATTCCACACCGGTGCCACCGTAAACCAGAGGGGTTAAGGTCTCCCCCTCCTTAATCATCAGCACACCAAGGCCCATAATTCCGTAAAGACCCTTATGGGCAGGAAAACATAGGTAGTCTATACCCGACTCCCTCATATTTATATCTATTATTCCTGCCGCCTGAGAGGCATCCACCAATATTTTAATGCCGTATAAATTCGCAAGGGCGGCTATCCTTTCAAAGGGCGGGCGTATACCGAATACATTGGAGCCTGCCGTACACACTATCAGCTTTGTATCCTTATTAATAGCCTTCCTGAAATTATCAAGAGTTTTGTCTTTGTCCTTTTCGCAAACCTCGGCAAAGCTTATTTTAAGTCCCTTTTCCCTTAATTTATAAAGAGGGCGCATAACGGCGTTATGCTCAAGGTCGGAAACCACAACGTGACCGCCATCACCGAGAAGGGAAAATATCACCTGATTTATCGCCACGGTACAGCTTGCGAAAAACACTACGTTCTCTGCCCCATATCCGCCGAAAAATTCGCTTATATTATTCCTTGTTTCATAAATCTTCTCCGAAAGCTCCAAGGAAAGCTTGTAGTTGCCCCTACCCGGGTTTACGGAATATTTATTCACAGCTTCAAGCATGGCGTTTTTTACGCTTGATGGCTTTATAAAGCTTGTAGCACTGTTATCAAGGTATATCATCTTCATTCTCCTTTACAACCGCTATAATTTTAAAGCCGCTGTTTTTAAGAATACTTAAAGCCCTCTCACTATCCCTATTGACCCTTACTCCGTAACCGCAGCCAAAACCCTGATGGTTTTTGACCTTTTCTATATAAACCTTTATTCCGTTTTGAAACAATATATTTTTAGCTTTTAAAGCATAAGTCACCGAACCTAAAATATAAAGTGTGCTTTTCATTTTTACCTCCCAAATATTTTCTTACGTAATACGTACTACATAATATGAAAAGCTTTCGGGTTTGGTGAAATCCCTTTGTAAGGAAAACAAAGTCCGTAAGCTCTTGTGAACCTACGGACTTAAATTAATTTTATTTCATCTGGATATAGCCAACTTTTCTCATAACCTTGCTTACAGTTTTTCTTGCTATTTTTTCTGCCTTCATGGCATTTTCTGCAAAGCACTTTTCAAGGTATGCCTTATCGGTAATAATCTTATTATATTCTGCCTGAATAGGCTTTAAGGTGTCAGCCACAGCCTCACCTACAGCAAGCTTAAAGTCGCCGTAGCCCTTGCCTTCAAATTCCTTTTCGATTTCCTCCATTGTTTTACCTGTTGCGCAGGAGTAGATACCCATAAGGTTATTGATGCCGTCCTTACCTTCAGCGTAGCGGACTACTGCCTCGCTGTCAGTTACAGCACGCTTAAACTTACGGATAACTGTGTCGGGGTCGTCAAGTAAGGATACAAAGGAGTTTACGTTGGGGTCAGACTTACTCATCTTACTTGTGGGATCCTGCAAGGAACGGATTCTTGCGCCGTACTTGGGAATCAAAGCCTCAGGTACTGTGAAGGTAGGAGAGTAAAGACCGTTGAAACGCTCGGCTATATTTCTTGTAAGCTCCAGGTGCTGCTTCTGGTCCTCGCCAACGGGAACATAGTCTGCCTGATAGAGGAGGATATCAGCAGCCATTAAGCAGGGGTATGTGAAAAGACCTGCGTTAACGTTATCAGCGTGTTTAGCGGATTTATCCTTGAACTGTGTCATTCTGGAAAGCTCGCCAAACTGTGTGTAGCAGTTAAGAATCCATGCAAGCTGACTATGCTCAGGTACCTGGCTCTGCAGGAATAAGATGCTCTTGTTTAAATCAATACCGCAAGCAAGTGTTAATGCATAGGACTTAAGCACGTTTTCCCTGAGCTTTGCAGGCTCCTGACGTACTGTGATGGCATGAAGGTCAGCCATAGCGTAAACGCACTCGTATTCATCCTGAAGTGCTACGAAATTTTTAATAGCGCCAAAGTAGTTGCCTAAGGTAAAAGTACCTGTAGGCTGAAGCATACTAAGGACTCTCTTCTTATTTTCTTCCATTTTTATTTCTCCCAAATTTATTTCTTTAAAATATCTCTTATAAGCTCACCTAAAACTGTGATGCCCTTCTGGAGCTGTTCATCAGTAGGTGTTGAGAAGTTGATTCTGAATGCATCGCAGGGGTCATTCTCGTCTGTTAAGAATGCAGTACCGGGTACAACGCAAACCTTTCTTTCAACAGCCTTATTGCAGAAGTCACGCATATCAACGCCTTCAGGTAAATGGCACCATGCAAACAGGCCGCCCTCGAAGGGGTCCCAGGTGATATAAGGCTTTAAGTGCTTCTCCATAAGTGACAGAAGGAGCTGCTGCTTCTTTGTGTAAACTTCCCTTAAGTATGCTAAATGAGCATCAAAATCATACTCTGTCATAAACTTGTAGCAAACAACCTGAGCCCACATATTGGAGTGAACATCCTGACCCTGCTTGCAGACTACCATCTTCTGAATTACGTCCTTGGGACCACAGGCATAACCCACACGCATACCGGGTGAGATAACCTTGCTGAAGGAACCTGCATACATAACAAGACCGCAGTCGTCAAAAGATTTGATGGAGGGAAGTGCCTCGCCGCTGTAGCGAAGGTCGCCGTAGGGGTTATCCTCAAGAATCATAACGCCGTACTTTTTAGCAAGCTCGTAAACTTTCTTTCTCTTTTCAAGGCTCATTGTAATGCCTGAAGGATTCTGGAAGTTAGGGATTGTATAGATAAAGCGGATGTTCTTCTCTCTTTTGAGTGCTTCCTCCAAAAGCTCTGTGTTCATACCGTCAGTTTCCATGGGAATGCCGCAAAGCTTCGCGTTGTAGGAGCGGAATGTATTTAAACAGCCGATAAATGAAGGAGCTTCACAGATAACTGTATCACCTTCATTAATAAGTGACTTACTTAAAAGGTCGGCTATCTGCTGTGCACCGCTGGTGATGATAAGCTCGTCATAATCATTTCCGATGTTATGTGTTTCCTTAAGGTACTTTTTAAGTTCATTTCTTAAGGGTATATAGCCTTCTGTCTGTCCGTACTGAAGTGCAAGAATGGGATTCTCGCTCATAAGCTCCTTGGAGATTTTCTCGATTGCCTCCTTGGGGAAAGCTTCGGGTGCAGGGTTACCTGCTGAAAGGGAGATGTACTCAGGCATTGCAGCATATTTGAATATTTCTCTTATTGCAGAAGGCTTTAAAGCCTTGACTCTATCTGAAAATACGTATTCCATAATATTGCCTCTTTCCAAATTAATTTGCAAAAGTTCAAATAAAAACTCAAATTAAATTATATGCCCTAAAAGCTTTTATGTCAATGCTTAAAATCACTCATGGGAGGATTTTAGTGCTTTTTGTTGCAATTGTTATTACTTTGCGCTATACTTAATTTAACATTCGGAATGAAGGCGATTTAATGTTAAAAGAAAACAAAAACAAACGCAGCTTCCTTGAAGGTCCTGTGTGGAAAAGAATAGTGGCGCAAGCTATTCCTTTGACAATAGCGCAGCTTGTACACCTTTTATATAACGTGGTGGACAGAATTTACTTAGGCCACATGGGAGAAGAAAACAGCCTTGCCCTGACAGGTGTAGGACTTACCTTTCCCATTATTACCCTTATAATGGCTTTTACTGCTTTATTCGGCAACGGCGGTGTACCTTTATTCTCAATTGCAAGGGGTAAGGGTGACGATAAGGAAGCGGAGAAAATTATGAATAATTCCTTCTCGCTTTTGATATTAAGCTCCGCTATACTGATGCTTGTCTCCTATATTTTTATGGAGCCCGTGCTCTACCTTTTCGGCGCAGGCAAGGATTCTATAGTTTACGCTAAGGAATACCTTTACATCTACCTGATTGGCACCCTATTTTCAATGATTACAACGGGACTTAACGGCTATATAAACGCTCAGGGCTTCCCGAAATTCGGTATGATAACCACCGTGCTTGGTGCAGTTGCCAATATTATTCTTGACGCTCTGTTTATATTGGGGTTCAATATGGGTGTATCGGGAGCTGCTTTGGCTACCGTAATCAGCCAGACTATTTCCGCCTTATGGGTACTTAATTTTTTAACAAGCAGAAAAGCTGAGCTTAGGTTAAACATTAAAAGAATCAGCTTAAATATCAGTATAATCAAGAATATCCTGAAGCTTGGTACCTCCAATTTTATTATGCAGGGCACTAACTGCCTTGTGCAAATAGCCTGCAACTCCACCTTACAGCTTCAGGGCGGTGCTGCTTTAGGCGACACCTACGTGGCTATAAT
>JAGBID010000164.1 GCA_017935165.1 Clostridia bacterium | reverse complement strand
TATATTTAAAGTCACTTTTATCCCAAGGCGGTGTAATGAATTCAAAGAGATTGATGAAGCCTTTTGAGGTATTACCGCCGGGAAAATATTTAATTCTCAATATAATCACTCCTTCCCCATATTCTATGCAGGAAATAAAGTGCTTATTATAAAAAATACCCGAATGCATTTTCACTTGCACTCGGGTAATAAATTAATTACTGTAATCCTTAAAGGAGATGTTTACATCCACGTCGGTGTTAATTCCGCTTAATCCGCCTTCGCAGGTATACTGCCACATATCGAAGTTATAGTAAAGGCTGGGCACAAGCTGGTATTCAGCAAGCCAGAATTCATAAGCAGAAAGCTTTTCCAGGTCATAGAAATCATAAGCCTGACTCTTATTAAAGTAAACGCCTGCAGTAAAGCCTGCCTTGCTTATCTTTTTACAAAAAGCAGCTGCACACTCGGTAATAAGCTCGCCTTCAGCTTCATTTGTTCTTGCATTTTCCGCTTCAACTGTTTCCCAGTCAAAGAAAATAGGATAGCTTATATCGTAACCTCTTATAGATTCAAGTACCTGAGCAGCCTCTTCCTCGGCTTCGGCTGTTGTTAATGCCTGGCTGAAGAAGTAAACGCCAACGTCAAGTCCTGCTTCGGTGGCACCCTTTATGTTAGCCTTGAAGAAATCATCGTGGTTGATTCTTCCGCGGCTGTAACCACGGTAGCCTGTTCTTATTATAACAAAGTCGATACCTGTTTCCTTGACCTTTTCCCAGTCTATTTCACCCTGATGGGAGGAAACATCAATACCGATTTTGGCACCGGGGTAATAAACCTGATTGTTCTTAACTTCAAAAAGCTCTGTCTGGTAAGTGTTAAGCTCAATGTCAAACTTAGGAATATCAGTCTGACCGCGGTACATATCGTTTATGATAAGGGTATCACTTTCATAACCGTCGATAGCTTCCATAGCAGGCTCCTTGTATAAGGGTGAACCTGAGGAGAAAAGTGAAAAATAAACGCCTATGATAAGAAAAATAAGCAATAAGCTTATAACTATCACCTTATATATGCTGTTATTTTGCAGAGATTCAGTTATTTTTCCGTAAAAATTTTTCATTTATATAAAAATTCCTTTCGAAAACCTATATTTCTACTCTATTATACACTCTTTTTCACTATCTTGCAAGTATAGTCTTGATTGGTAAGTATTTCTTTCTGCCATAAGTTTATCTATAGAGCCTAAAACCCTTATTTTATCACGGCTCCATAAAGGTGCAATCAGCTTATTTTTATCGCCGTCACCCGTTATTCTTTCTATAACTGTTTCGGCAGGCAGAACCTCCAGCATCCTTACGGCGGCATCAATATATTCATAAAAGCTTAAAGGAGTATATAAACCGTCTTCATACATTTTATGGAGAGCAGTACCCTTGATAACGTGCATCAGGTGGATTTTAACTGCATCAGGTTTTATTAAAGCCACATCCCTTGCAGTATTTACCATATCATCAGCGGTTTCACCCGGCAAACCTGTAATAAGATGTACGCAGAGCCTTATGCCCTGCTCCTTTATTTTTAGTGCAGCGTTTTTAAAGGTTTCATATTTATAGCCGCGGTTGATAATCAAGGCAGTATTATCGTTGGAAGTTTGTAAGCCAAGCTCCAACGTTATGGGTTTAAGCTCACTTGCTTTTTTCAGAAGCTTTAATTTTTCATCATCAATACAGTCAGGTCTTGTACCTAAGGAAATAAAGCTGACTCTTTCATCTTCAAGGCAGACATCAATCATACTCTGAAGCTTAGTTAAACTGCAGTAGGTATTTGTATTGCTTTGGAAGTAGGCGGTAATTTTAGCATCAGAAACCTTTTTGCGGATTCTTTCAATTTCCTTATCAAGCTGTTCTTTGATGCTTAGGGTTTTATCCGTGAAATATCCCCCTGAGCCGTCACAGAATATACATCCGCCCTTTGAAACGGTGCCGTCTATATTTGGGCAGCTAAGTCCTGCATCTATTGAAGCCTTATGAGATTTTATACCTAAGGATTTATTGTGATAAGCTAAGGTGTGGTAGCGCTTATTATCCCTTGAATATTTAAAAGGATTATTCATATTTTTCCTTTTTATCTAATTTTTTTACAGATTTTGAAACGAGTATAACAACTGAAGTAATTACGAAGATAAGGATTGCAAGAATAAAGGGATAGGTTCTGTTCACTTCGGAAAGATATCCCGTAAAGGCGCCGAAGGGTGATGTAACAGCTATCATTATCATACTCATAAGCGCCATTACCCTTGAACGTTCCTTTTTGTCTATAAACTGAACGGCAAGGGAATCTTTTCTTGGTGATACGCAGGCAATTGCTATGGCGTTTATGATGCTGTAAAGGTAAATCATTACAACGTGACTCTGAGGGCAGAAAATAAGCAGCAGATTGTTACCTATAAATAATATGTAGCCGAATATCATAACCGGCACAAAGGGAAGTTTATTTAATTTACCCTGAACCGTAAACATCATAATAATGCTGACAAGGGTGGTTATCATTTGGAAAACAGCCAAAAAGCTTTCATCAATGCCTAAGGTATCAGTTGTGTACAAACCGAAGAAGGTGCCTGAAATAGTATTTGTTATATTATAGGAATGCATTATGAAAAGGGCTGTAATCATCTCGCGGGATGTGAATATTTTAATGAACACATCCTTATAGCCTGTAAAAAGCTTTGCGACGGGAACGTTTTTAGTTTCAGCCATTCTTTTTATGCCGTTTTTTGTTTCCCTTGAAAGCAGATAAAGGGAAACAAACTTCGCTGTCATTGATATTGCAGAGTAGATATAAAGGCAGCGCATTACGAACACGGTATCGAAGCTTTGCATAAGGAAATAGGAAAGCGGCATTATTACTATGCAGGCACTTCCTGCAATATTAATCCATGAATAAGCATATACCAATTTATCCTCGGGACAATCCTCCACAAAAAGACTCGACCAGGCAATTTCCGATATCATATTGAAGCTGTTGAATACAGCCGCCACCAAAAACCACCAGAAATTCTGCGAAAGTCCCCATATAATGCAGGGCACGGTCCAGCTCATTATATCGGCAAGCAAGGTGGTTAGTCTTCTTCCCAATTTATCGGTTACAATTCCGCCTATTAAAGCCAGAAGCACCTGAAAAATCATTCCGACACTTAGAATAACACCAATCTCAAAATCAGATACCCCTAATTTATACATATAAACAGAGGCAAAAGGTGAGTATAAATTAAAAGGGATGTACCACAAAGGCTCTGTCATAATACAGGCTTTTGGGTTACCCTTCAGTTCTTTAATAAACGTAAGCATTTCGTTTTTTGCCATACAGTAAACCCTCATTTATAAATGTAAACACTAAGGGTAATATTATAATATTTTCTTTAAATAGTCAAGTTTTAAAAATTTTCATAAAAAACTGATTGACTAATTCTACAAAATTGTATATAATTAATATGTACTATTTTATACAGTTGTTGTACTATTTTTAGAAAGCGATGGAACGCAAGATGGATAAAGAATTTTTCGACACCTACCCAAGAAAACTTTCAAGATACTCTACTTTTCTTTACCGTCATAAAACTAAATTTATGAACGAGAAGCTTAAGGATTACGAGCTTCAGGGCCTTATGTTTATGATGGTCAACTACGTTCATCACCATCCCGGTACAAGTCAGGATGCTATTGCATGCCACATGAACGTGGACAAATGCACCATTGCAAGAAGAACAAACCGTCTTGAAGAGCTTGGTTACCTTACAAGAAAAACCGACGTTAATGACAGACGCCAGAACAATTGCTTCTTAACTGAAAAAGGTGAAAGCCTTATACCGATTATTAAGGAAAACCTTGCTGCCTGGAACGCTCTTGTTACCGAGGAACTTAGTGACGACGAGAAGGTTACACTTATTACTTTGTTAGGAAAAGTTATTGATACCTGCGAAAAAAACTAAAACGAAACGCTCCGTGGTTAATCCTCGGAGCATTTTTTATGTTTACTTATTAATTTTTCTGCCTCCCCTATTATGAGGGGCATAAGAGAAAGAATAATTACTGTCAGCCATTCAATTAAATTAAGCGCTGTGGTGTTGAATAATTTCTGTAATGCAGGTATTGTTACAACAGCAATCATAAGCATTGAGCACAGGAAAGCTGATTTAGAAAGAAGTTTATTTTTACTTCTCTTTTTTGAGAATATACTCTTATCAGAAGCAGCGTTAAATGAATGTACAATCTGAGAAAAGCACAATACCGAAAACGCCATTGTTCTTCCGACTATGGGGTCATAAATATTACTGTCAAAAAAGCATCTGCCTACAGTAAAAGCTAAAAGCGACAAAGCACCGATAAACATACCTTCAAGAACTATTTTTAACCACATTGAAGCAGTAAGAACATCCTTGTTATTTTTAAGAAATTCCTTATCCATATTATCGCTTTCACATCTGCCTGCACCTAAAGCTAAGGCAGGAAAAGAATCGGTAACCAGATTCACCCACAAAAGCTGTGTAGGAAGTAAAGGT
>JAGBID010000163.1 GCA_017935165.1 Clostridia bacterium | reverse complement strand
GGGTAGTAATTTTTATATAGTGATATTCTGTGCTAAACGCACAGAGTGATATTTCCCGTTCGGGAAGTGATATTTTATTCGCCAAAAACTGCCGAAGGCAATATCACTTGAACTTTAGTTCAAATATCACTGCAAAGCAATATCACTCGCCGTAAGGCGAATAAAACTGCCCAAGTGTCCTTTAGAACACTTGGGCAAGAGGGCGAGTTAATTTTTATTCAGCTTCTTTAATTCCGTAGAAGTGGATTACGTTCATATCCTCCTCCATATCAAGGCCGTGGGAGCCGCAGCCGCCGTCAATATCGTGGCAGCCGTGGTCGGGGCAAAAGCCGTAAAGTACATTGTGGTCTTTCCACTGTGCGTTTATTTTATCAATTATCTTATTGTAAGTTGCAAGATTTTGTTTTAACACTTCAATGCTTACATCGGCTTCCGTACCGTTTTTATGCATTGTACCGTCGTAGTCGCCGTTATAGATAACTATTAAATCGTAATTATCTTCCTCAATAAGCTGGAAAGCCTTTTTGTTAACTTCCTCCACCGTGTCGAAAATAAAATAATCCATATCCCTTTCAAGGAAAATTGTGGATATACTGTCGCCTGAAGTTGAAACGATGGCGGCTTTTTTATTTTCCTCTGCGAAACGGTCAAATAAGGTGTCCACCTTTAAGACCGGTTTAACGTATTTTTTTATACCGTGAACGTCGGGCATAACTCCTGTATACATTGAAGCAAAGCAGACGGGAGTAACGGAAGGCATTACGGAAAGCATAGGCACTGCTAAATCGGAATTAGCGGCAGCCTCAGCGAAAAGATGGGTATATTTTTGGTAAAGCCACAAGGCAACAGCATCGGGATTATAAATTACAGCGCGGTCGATTTTTTTATCCCCAAGCCTTTTCTTTGCAAGAGCTTTAATAAGGGGGTTAGCACTTTCGTTATTTTCGGGCACATTCATACCCATAAGTTCTAAAACGCTTGCTTTTAAAGATGAAATACAAAGTGAATTATATAAATCGGACATAGTTATTCTCCCTTTTATAAACTTTTAACTTAAGAATATAATAAATCTCATATAAAAATAAATCAAGCTGAAAATTCCTTCTCAGCCTGATTTTTAACTTGTTTAATTATTTTTTGGGAAGAATAACTTCCTTGCCGCCCATATAGGGTCTGAGAGCAACGGGAATCTTTACAGAGCCGTCAGCCTGGAGGTTATTTTCAAGGAATGCGATGAGCATTCTGGGAGGTGCTACAACTGTGTTGTTAAGTGTATGAGCTAAGTACTTGCCGTCCTTGCCGTTTACTCTTATCTTAAGTCTTCTTGCCTGAGCGTCACCGAGGTTAGAGCAGGAGCCGATTTCGAAGTACTTCTTCTGTCTGGGGGACCAAGCCTCAACGTCAACGGACTTAACCTTAAGGTCTGCAAGGTCACCGGAGCAGCACTCAAGTGTTCTTACGGGGATATCCATAGAGCGGAAAAGGTCAACTGTATTCTGCCAGAGCTTATCGTACCACATCATGCTGTCTTCAGGCTTACATACAACAATCATTTCCTGCTTTTCGAACTGATGAATTCTGTAAACACCGCGTTCCTCAAGGCCGTGTGCGCCCTTTTCTTTTCTGAAGCAGGGGCTGTAGCTTGTAAGTGTCTGGGGGAGTGTCTCCTCAGGGATGATTGTATCGATGAACTTACCAATCATAGAGTGCTCACTTGTACCGATAAGGTAAAGGTCCTCGCCCTCGATTTTGTACATCATAGCATCCATTTCAGCAAAGCTCATAACACCTGTTACAACTTCGCTTCTGATCATAAAGGGAGGAATGCAGTAGGTAAAGCCGCGGTCAATCATAAAGTCTCTTGCATAGGAGATAACTGCAGAATGAAGTCTTGCAATATCGCCCATAAGGTAGTAGAAGCCGTTACCTGCAACCTTTCTTGCGGAGTCAAGGTCAATGCCGTTAAATTTTTCCATAATGTCTGTATGGTAGGGAACCTCAAACTCAGGAACAACAGGCTCGCCGTAACGCTGTACTTCAACGTTCTCGCTGTCGTCCTTACCAATGGGAACGGACTTATCGATAATGTTGGGGATAGTCATCATTATCTTTAAAATCTTAGCATCAAGCTCTGTTTCCTTGGCTTCAGCTTCTGCAAGCTGAGCACTCTGTGCGTTTACCTGAGCTTTTACTTCCTCAGCTTCAGCCTTTTTGCCCTGTCGCATTAAGCCGCCGATTTCTTTAGAAAGCTTGTTTCTTGAAGCACGAAGGCTGTCAGCTAACTGCTGTGTCTCTCTTTTTTCCTTATCGAGAGCGATAACCTCGTCAACAAGGGGGAGCTTACTGTCCTGGAATTTATTCTTGATATTCTGTTTTACAATTTCGGGGTTTTCTCTGACGAATCTGATGTCGAGCATAATTTTTTCTCCTTTTAATAAAATAAAAAAGACCACTCATCCCAAGTGCCGCAATTTAATGCCGCCTATGGGACGGAATGATCCGCGTTGCCACCCATATTGATAAATTTAAAAGTAAATCTAAATCTATCCTCTTTCGGTAAATATAAAGGCTTACCTTAAACCTTTCGGCTCGGAAAGTGGAACTCCTTATATTCCTGCCGGCTCACACCAACCGCCGACTCTCTTAAAGGCATTTTAAGGATTATTTTTCCTCATCACCGTATATCAAATTACAAATAAGTATAACTAATTTTTCTTTAAAAATCAAGAGGAAATAAATATTTTTAATATAATTAGGTGTAAAATACAAACTGTATTACAAATTTGTAACAAATATGGACAAAACCCTCGATATATAGTATAATATATACATCAAGGTTAAAAGGAGGAAAATTATATGAAAACAAACTTTAAAAAGATATGTTCGCTATGTTTAATGGTGCTTTTAATTTTCCTCACAGCCTGCGGGGGTAATACCGAAATGGCAATGGAAGAACCGGAAATGACAATAGATGAGCTTTCTTTCCGTGAATTTGAAAGCAGCTTTCAGCTTAAAAAGGTAGTGTATAACGAAAAGGAGAATAAAGTAAGCTTCGAATCTGTCGCTCAGGTGGACGATACCAGAGTACCTGCTGTTTTGTTTGATGACGGTTCTGCAATGTATGACGGCTTGATACTCAATAATATCGAAACCATAAGAAGCAAAGGCGAGATAGAAGGTGTCTTGACTTACGGCGACGGCTATTACGCCATACTTAAAAAGGACGGCGAGAATATAGCCGTTAAATTCGACAGTGAAGATAAAAAGGCTTATGAAGAAATAAGCTTTGAAGAATTAATTGACAAGGCTGTAGTCTTTATCAAAGCAAACGGAGATATTGTGGAAAGAAAGCTGAAAAGGTGAATTATCGGGTGTAAGTGTTTAATTAAATTACTTACACCCTTTTAAATTTCTTGCTTTGGTAAAAGGAAGGGACTATAATATTTATATAAATTCTATGAGATGAGGCTTATTATGAGAATTGATTTAAACGGTAAGGATTGGTTTTTGACCGGTTGGAATAAACACACATGGCTTTATGACAGACCCAACGAGTCAGGTGCCCTTACAATTCCTATCATAACAAAAATTCCTTCCGAGGTTCCCGGTGCCGTGCAAAACGACCTTTTAAAAGCAGGAAAAATAAAGGATTGGAACTATGGCTTCAATTTCCTTGATATGGAGTGGGTGGAGCACAGGGAGTGGGTATACGAGAAAAAGTTTAATCTTAATAAAAACGAAAACCGTAAATATATTCTTAATTTTGAAGGCTTAGATTTCGAGGGATTTATATACCTAAACGGTGAGAGAATTTATAAATTTTACGGAATGCATATTCCCCACAGAATTGATATTACCGAAAAAGTACTGACGGGTGAAAATACTTTAAAGGTAGTATTTCTGCAGGTTCCCGAGGTTGACGGACAAATAGGCTACACAAGTAAAGTCAGCATACTTAAATCAAGGTACAATTACGGCTGGGACTGGATGCCAAGAATGGTGAATATCGGTATTTTCGGCGATGTCTATATCGAGGAAATCAATAAAGCTAAATTAAAGGAACTTCACTTTAAAGCTAAAGTAAAAGGGAATAAAGCATTAATTACACTTGAAACAGAGCTTGAGAAATATTCTGATGGTGACTACCGTATAGACTGCAGTTTTTCTTTAGAGAATAAGGAGTATAATTTCCGAAATATCGGAGCAAAAGCGGAGTTAGCTTTAGATGATATTATGCTTTGGGAAGTTATAAGTTTCGGCCGGCAAAATTTATACGAGCTTAAGGTCAGCTTGTTTGATAAAAATATCCTTCTCGATGAGAAGCTTATGAAAATCGGCTTCAGGGATATTGAATATATTCTTCCTGAGGGTGCAAAGGAAAACCATTATCCCTATTCCTTAAAGGTAAACGGCAAATGGATTCCTATAAAGGGTATTGACTGGGTACCCCTTTCACCTTTTTACGGCTGCGTCAAGGAAGAAAATTATCGCTATTATTTAAACCGCCTTAAGGAAATGAATATAAATCTCATACGCGTATGGGGCGGTGCTCTTTTAGAGAGTGAAACCTTCTATAATATATGTGACGAGATGGGTATAATAGTCTGGCAGGAGTTCCCGCAATCTTCAAGCGGTATTGATAACGCCGCCAATGTACAAAATGTGTTTGTCAGCGCCATAAGTGAAGCAGCTGAGGTTTACATAAAACGCAGACGCAACCACCCGTCTCTTATTTACTGGTGCGGCGGTAACGAGCTTTACGATATGCACTACGTGCCCATAAACGATAAGGATAAAAATATTGCTTCCCTAAAGGAAAAGGTAGAAAATTTCGACGGCGAAAGGCTTTTCTACCCCTGCTCGCCTTCAGGTGAAGTAGCCGAGTGGCGTGAGGATAAGGAAAAGGGAATTTCAGGCGACACCCACGGACCCTGGAACTATATGGGACCTGACTGCCATTACGAAAGATTCAATAAGGACGACAGCCTACTTCATTCCGAGGTAGGTTCACCTGCCACACCAAGGCTTGAAACCCTGCTTAAATATTGTGAGGGGGATATCTGGCCTCCGGATAAAACCAACGATTATTGGCGTTTAAGAGGTTCCTGGTGGATTTGCGACGAGCAGATGGACTCCCTTTTCGGTAATTTTGACGGCAAGGAAAAAGGAATTGACCTTTACGTAAAAGCTATGCGCTTTATGCAGGCAGAGTCTTTAAGGTATTCTTCTTCGTTAGTAAGAAAAGCAGGTAAGAAAAAGTCAGGCTATATAGTATGGATGGGTAACGAACCCTTCCCCAACAGTGCCAATACCTCAGTAATTGAATATGACGGCTGCCCGAAGCCTGCCTTCTATAAGCTTAAGAAGGTATTTGCTAAAAAGTACCTCGGTTTAAAATATGAAAGCATAGTTCTGGAAAAGGCTAAGGAAAATAAGGCAGAGCTTTTTGCAATATCCGATGAAAAGGAACTCTTCAGAAATGTGAAAGCCACAGTATTTGATGCAGGCGGAAATCTTTTGGCTGAATATAAGTTTGGTGATACAGAAGCAGAATTTACAAAGGATATAGGCGAAATCCTTTTACCTTACGTAAGTGATATGCTTATTGTAAGGCTTGAGGCAGAGGGTATTTTGGAAGAATATTTCTTTACAGGCAACAGGGAAAATCCTTTCAAGCCTTTCACGGAAAAGAAGGAGTATAGCTTAAACGTAAACAGACTCAGCGTAAATTCTTTTGAGATTAAAAACGTAGGAGCTGAACCTGCCGTGTTTATTGACTTGATAGCCAAAAACAGCAAGGGTGAGCCTTTGGTGCTTTCCGAAAACACAAGAACACTCTTAAAAAATGAAAGCTTTACCGTAAAAGCAAATGAAGAAATTGCGGAGATATCAGTGTTCCCGCTTAACTGAAAGGAGAAAAATATGTTTAAAGATTTAGTTTACAAAACAAGAAGCTACAGAAGGTTTTTTGAAGAAAGAAAAGTAACCCGCGAGGAGCTGCTTTCTTTAATAGACTTAGCCAGAATGACAGCCTCCACCTCAAACTCTCAGGCGCTTAAGTTTATGCCCGTAACAGGCGAGGAAAACTGCGAGAAGCTTTTTAAGTCCCTTGGCTGGGCAGGCGCTCTCCCCGACTGGGACGGACCTATAAAAGGCGAAAGACCTACGGGATATATAATTGTGCTTTGCGACAAAACCTTAGGTACCAATAAATTTACCGACGTGGGTATAACCTCACAGACAATTATGCTTGGTGCTACTGAAATAGGCCTTGGCGGATGTATGCTGGGCAATATTAAAAGAAGTGAAATTGCGGAAAATTTTGGTATC
>JAGBID010000020.1 GCA_017935165.1 Clostridia bacterium | reverse complement strand
TACTTATTTCATTATTTATAAGCTCTTTGTTTGCTTCAAGACTTCTTAGCTCTTCCTCAAATTTTTTCCTTTCGGCAAAAAGGGTCTCACTTTTAAGCTTTAAAGCTTCTGCTTTTTTTCTTATTCTTTCAATTTCACTTCTGCGGCTTAAAATACCTGCGTTTTTAGCTAAGGAACCACCTGTAAGTGAACCGCCTGAGTTGATTACCTGACCGTCAAGGGTGACTATTTTATAGCGGTAATTGATGTTTTTTGCTATGCTTATGGCATAGTCGATATCCTCGGCTACAAGTGTTCTGCCTAAAAGTGAATTTTTTATGCCTTCAAATTTACTTTCGCAGCTTACTAAGTCGCAGGCAAGACCTACAAAGCCTTCGTACTTTTCAAATTCCTTGCTGCTTATAACACTGCCTTTTATTACGTTAACGGGAAGGAAGGTTGCCCTGCCTAAATTATTCTTCTTTAAATAATTGATGGCGTTTTTGGCATCCTGCTCAGTTTCGGTTACAACGTTCTGTATGGAGGCAGAAAGGGCTGTTTCGATAGCAGCGGCGTAATCACTTTTTGTGGAGATTATTTTGGTGACGGGACCTAAAATACCCTTAAGGTATTTTCTTTCGCTTTCACGCATAACGGCTTTAACGCTGTTTGCAAAGCCTTCATAGCTTTTTTCAAGGTCCTCAAGAATTTTGGCTCTTCTTGTTTCCTCGGCAGCATCCAAAGCTGCTTTTTCGTAATTCTGCCTTACTTCCTCAGCTTTACGCTTACGGCTTGTTATTTTAAGCTCGTAGCCTTCAAGGCTGTTTTTTTGTGTATTTAAACTGTTTATAATATCTGAGCTTAATTTAATAAGCTCTTCTTTTTTGTTTAAAAGCTCTTTTTCCTTGTTTTCATTTTGGGATATAAGTTCATCAAGGGAATCCTTTCGTGAGCTTATTTCCTGCTTTAAAGCTTCAAGGGAAGTAATATTGCTTGTAACCTCGCTTATTTCAAGAAGCTTTTTCTCATTTTTAGAGATGATAAGGTCAATTTCGTTTGAAATTTTTTCAGCTTCTATTCGGTTCTCTTCACTTTCTTTTGAAAAGGAAAGCTCCTGACTGTTAAGGGAATTTAAGGCTTCCTTTTTATTTAAAATGCTTTCATTATTAAGCCTCAATTTCAGAGCTTCGTTTTCAAGGCTTTTTTCAATATTTTCTATATCCTTTTCGGCTCTCTCAATATCCGCCTTAATAAACTCAATCTCCCTGTTAAGCAAAAGGATTTCGCCTTCAATTTTAACCGAAGACTCGTCAAGGGACTGAGCTTCGTTTCTGTAAAGGTCTATTTTTGCTGAAGCTTCGTTTACCTTGCGTAAATTTTCCTCTTCCTTTAAAAGGAGAGCTTCAATTTCATTTTCCTTTGCTTTTAAAGCGCCTTCTTCTATAGAGATTTTTTCGTCAAATTCTCTTAAAAGCTTATCGCTTTTCTTGATTGTTTCAACCCAGATGCCGATTTCAAGGCCCACCTTTTCACCGTCGTAAAGGATGAATTTTTCTGCCTTTTCCGCCTGCGCCTTTAAGGGTCCCAGTCTTTCGTAAAGTTCCTCCTGAATATCGCGAAGCCTTACTAAGTTATCCTCGGCTTTGCTAAGGCGCCTTTCCGCCTCCTCTTTTCTGTAGCGGTATTTGCTTATACCGGAGGCTTCCTCGAAAATTTCGCGTCTTTCTTCGCTTTTTGCGGCTACGATAGAGTCAATTTTACCCTGACCTATCATGGAGTAGCCGTCCCTGCCAAGACCTGTGTCCATAAACAGCTCGTTTATGTCCTTTAAACGGACGCTTGCTTTATTGATTATATATTCGCTGTCGCCTGAGCGGTAAAACCTTCTGGTGACGGCTATATTGTCGCTGTCAAAGTTAAGTCTTCTGGAAGTATTATCTATATTAAGGGTAACCTCCGCATAGCCTAAGGCTTTACGGCTGGTGGTACCTTTAAATATAACGTCCTCCATTTTACTGCACCTGAGTGCTTTTGTGGATTGCTCACCTAAAACCCAACGCAGGGCATCGCTTACGTTACTTTTACCGCTGCCGTTAGGTCCAACTACAGCCACGATATCCTCATTAAATGTTAAGGACGTTTTGTCGGGGAAGGTTTTGAATCCTTGTATTTCAAGGGATTTTAAGAGCATATTCTGTTTGGGGCGCTTTTATTCCCCGATCCTTTCAATTAGTTTATAGGCATGAGTGGAATTTGTTTCCGTTACTTTTATATTAAAGCCTTCCTTTTTAAGCTTTAATATATTCTCTTTCTTCTGTCCTATGAATTTTGAAATCAATTTAGGGTTGACTTCAAAAACGTAGTCGCCCTTAGCTTTATCCTTTAAAAGCTGCAGGCAATTTATATAAATGTTGTAGCTTTCGCACTTTTCCCTTAATGCAGGATGGTAGGCTCCTGCTATCCTTTTGCTTGAAACTTCCTCGCTGGCGTGCAAGCCAAGGCGTATAACTTTTATATTTTCCTTTTCAAACATTGTAAGAAGTTCAGAGCAAAGTTCAACGGTATCCTCAAGGGAACAAGGCTTATACTTATTCTCTTTGTACAAATCGGCAAGCTCAGTATTTTCAAGGGTTACGGTGGGATATATTCTGACAGTATCCGGCTTAAGCTTAATAAGCTCCTTAGCTGTATAGATATCCTTTTCCTTTGAAGAGGTATAAAGGTCTGTCATCATCTGTAAGCCAAGCTCAAAGCCGAATTCTTTTATAAGCCTTGAAGCTTTTCTTACGCTTTCGCTACTATGACCGCGGTTATTACTAAGTAAAACCTCATCACACATAGACTGGGCGCCAAGCTCAATAGCCGTTACACCGTACTCCTTTAAAACCGTAAGCACCGCCTTATCGATTTTATCGGGACGGGTGGAGCACCTTATACCCTTAAAGCCGAATTTAATTACAGCTTCCTTGGCAATTTTAAGAAGACCCACCATATAATCATAGTCGATAGCTGTGAAGCTGCCGCCGAAAAAAGCAATTTCTGTATTCTTAAGCTTCTCTTTATCATTTATGTATAAAGCGGCGCTGCTTAATGTTTCCTCTACTTCCTTAAAAGAAGGCTGGGTATTCTGGCCTGTTATTTTTGACTGATTACAGAAGCTGCATTTGCAGGGACATCCGTTATGAGGAATGAATATGGAAATATTACTGTGCTTAATAACCCATCAGCTCCAATGCTACACGGGCAGCCTGCTGCTCAGCTTCCTTTTTGCTTTTGCCGCCGCCTTTGCCGATTATGTTATTGTTTATTTTAACCTGAACAACGAAGTGCTTGTTATGGTCGGGACCTGATTCACCTATAAGCTCGTAGCTTACCTTTTCCTCGGGATTTTGCTGAATGATTTCCTGAAGAGTTGTTTTGTAGTCCTTAAAGGAGCGCTTGCCAAGGCTTTTGGAGGCAGGCTCAATAAAGCGGAGGATGAATTTTTTTACTTCATTCAAACTGCCGCTGTCCTTATAAATTGCCGCCGAAACTGACTCAAACATATCCGCAAGTATACTTTGCCTGTCCCTGCCGCCTGTTCTTATTTCACCGTGGCTTAAAAGCATAAATTCACCAAGATTTAATTCCTTGGAAAAGCCGTAAAGGGAGCGCTCGCACACAAGCTCTGCCCTGTACTTTGTAAGCTTGCCCTCAGGTAAATCGGGGAAATTTTTATATAGATACTCCGCCGTGATAAATCCTAAAACGGAGTCCCCTAAAAATTCAAGCCTTTC
>JAGBID010000162.1 GCA_017935165.1 Clostridia bacterium | reverse complement strand
CAAACGAAGTGTTTTACCTTCCATGTGGTTATCCTCGGGGTAAAGAACCTTTGTGATAGCCTCAGCCATGCTGTTCTGCTCCATAGCCTTGATGTAGTCGCCGCCGTTAAAGAGCTTCATGTCAAAGTTGCCGCTTACAGCCTTCCAGATACGAAGTAAGCTTATGCCCTTGCCGTCCATACCTGCAATGTAAAGGTCATAGGGGATGGCTGTAACGCTTGTGTAATCCTTGTGGTCAACTGTGTGGTAAGGTCCGTTCCAGTTTTCCTCAATTCTGCCGCCAAAGTGAACTTCAACAGCGTTTTCTTCAACCTTCTGCATCCATATTTTACCGCCGGGAAGCCAGAAGTCAGGTAATTCTGTCTGCCAGCCGTCAACTAATTTCTGCTTGAAAATACCGTACTCGTAACGAAGGGAGTAACCCATTGCAGGGTAACCCTGGGTTGCAAAGCCGTCAAGGAAGCAGGCTGCAAGTCTGCCTAAGCCGCCGTTGCCAAGGCCTGCGTCGGGCTCAAGCTCATAGAGGGAATCAAGGTTAACGCCCATGCTGTCAAGTGCGCTTCTGAAGGTATCCTCCAAAGAAAGGTTAAAGAGTGTGTTCTTTAAGTTTCTGCCTAAAAGGAACTCCATGCAAAGGTAGTAAACCTGCTTTGTTTCTGTTTCGTTTGCACGCTCAACGAATTCGTTTCTGCCCTGGATCATAAGCTCTTTTAAAATTAAAGCTACAGCCTTGTAGAATTCCTCGTTGCTTGCGTTTTTATAGGATGTACCAAGGTTTTCCTTAAGCTTGCTTTTTATGGCAGAAGTAACCTGGGCTTTGTTCATTTTATAATTCATAGTTAAAACTCCTTATTAAATAGACCCGCAGGTGTATTAGTGAAGCTGAACACCGTGATTTTTAACTAATAAGTTAAAATATATCTTAATAATGCGAATCATTAATGTGAATTATACACTAAAATCAGAGAAATTTCAATTGTAATAAGTATACAAAAATAAGCGTAATTTTTGTGTAAAATGACAAAAAATATATGTATTTATTAAAATAAGGCTTAGAATAATTCTAATAAAGAAAAATAAATAAACACTCTTTTGTGAAATTGCATAAAAACAGCTTCTTTGTTTTCTTTAAATTTTCAAAACCTCTTTTCATTTTCACTAAAGGCGAGTATAATTAATATGGTATTTTATGCAAAAGAGATTTAAAGTAACTAACTTCTTACATATAAAAGGAGACGGAAATGAAGGAACGAAGAATAATCCTTAACATCTGCGGTGTTCAGATACCTCTTATCACAAATGAAAGTGAAGAATATATAAAAAGTCTTGAGAAGGAAACAAGCGAGCTTGTTAAAGCCATATCCTCCACAAGGCTGGATATTTCCGCCCTGACGGCAGCCCTCTCATTTCTGGATGAGCGAAATAAATTAAAGGCAGAGCTTCTCTGCTGTGAAAATAAGGTTATTGAGCTTCAGAAGGAAATAGAACTTATTAAAGCAGAAATAAAGCCGGAAAAGGAAATTGAAAAGGTAAAAAATCCTATCAGGGAATTATTCGGTATCGATAATGAAAACTATAAAGCCTTTTATTTAAAGGACGAAAGCTTAGGAGTTTATGAGGATGAATAACAATATTGAGATACTTGCCTCTGCAGGAAGTATGGAAGGCTTGAAGGCAGCGGTTTTTTCGGGCTGTGATGCTGTTTATATGGGCGGCAAGGCTTTCAGTGCAAGAGCCGGTGCGCAGAATTTTGATAATGACGAAATGAAAGAGGCGCTCGTTTTCTGCCACGAAAGAGGCGTTAAGGTTTACGTTACCTTCAACACTCTTATTAAGGAGGAGGAAATAAGCGAAGCCGTTGAATATATAAAATTCCTTGCCGGGGTAGGAGTGGACGGTGTTCTGGTTCAGGATATGGGCTTACTCAGGCTCATTCAGAATATAGCTCCGTCTATGCCCATTCACACCTCCACACAGCTTAGTATCCATACCAAGGAGGGCGTTAAATTCCTTGAAGATATCGGCGCCGAGCGTGTGGTGCTTGCAAGGGAAATGAGCCTTGATGAGATGAAGGAAGTAAGAAGCGGCACTAAAGTTGAGCTTGAAGCCTTTGTTCACGGTGCTCACTGTATGTCGGTTTCGGGTCAGTGCTATTTAAGTGCAGTTATCGGTCAGCGAAGCGGCAACCGCGGCAGATGCGCCCAGCCCTGCAGGCTTCCTTTTGATAACCACAGAGGTAATGAATATTCCTTAAGCTTAAAGGATATGTCACTTACAAATTACATTTCCAAAATGGAGGAAATAGGTATCGCTTCAGCAAAAATCGAAGGCAGGCTTAAACGCCCCGAATACGTAGCGGCTGCAGTTGACGCGGTAAGGGATGCAAAGATAAACGGAAAAGTTGACAGCGATAAATACGAGGTACTGAAAAATGTCTTTTCACGCCAGGGCTTTACCGACGGCTATTTAACGGGAAAGCGCGGTAAAAGTATGTATGGCATCAGAACCAAGGAGGACGTTGTTTCAGGTAATAAGGAGGTTTTCGGTAAGCTCCACTCACTTTATAAGAACGAAGGCTCCTTTGTGCCCCTGTACGGCAGCTTTACTATGAAGGAAAATGAGAAAGCTGTACTCACATTATGGGATGATGAAGGTAACACAGTTACGGTTAAAAGTGAAAATACAGCCGAAAAGGCACTCAATAAGCCTCTTGATGAGGAGAAAGCTCTGGGTTTAATAGGTAAAATGGGCTCAACACCCTATCACCTTGAAAGCCTTTCAGTTGAGCTGGACGGTGTAAGCACCCTTCCTGCCTCCGCTATAAACGCATTAAGGCGCGAAGCGGTGGAAAGCTTAAACACATTAAGGGGCAAAATAAAGCCTTATGAAATTAAGGATTATAGGGCAGAATATCCTTCTCTGGGCAAGAGAAAAATAAAGGAGCTTGTAGCCTCTTTCAAAAGCGCCTCTCAGGTGCCTGAGAATGCGGATAAGCTAAATACTGTCTACATCCCGATAAGCGAAAGCCTAAGTGATTTTTTAAAGCTTAAGGAAAAGGGAATAAATATAGCTGCAAGTATACCCAGGTGTTACTTTGGCGGCGAGAAGGAAATTGAAAGCAAAATTAAGCTTCTTTTGGAAAACGGCATAAACGTTTTCGAAGCAGGAAATTTAGGCGCCGCAGCTTTAGTTATCAGGCTTGGGGGTGTTTGCCACGGCTCCTTCTCCCTTAACATTACCAACAGCGAGGCTTTAAAATTCTACGAGGATATGGGTCTTGAAAGAGCCGAGCTGAGCTTTGAATTGCACTTAAAAGAGATTGAAGAGATAAAGGGAAGCCTGAAACGAGGCATAATGCTTTACGGCAGACAAAGCCTTATGCTGCTTAGAAACTGCCCGACAGGCGAAGGCAGATGCATAGGCTGCAAGGAGCGAAATAAGGGTGAAAATACAGCATATATTACTGACAGAATGGGACTTAACTTCCCTGTAATTTGTGAAAAAGGTGAAAAATATCACTGTATTGAGCTGCTTAACAGCCTGCCCTTATCACTTAGCGAAAAGCAAAAAGAGATAAATAATTGCGACTACGGTATACTGAGGTTTACTGTTGAAAGTTCTGTTGAAAGTTATGAGGTAATTAACGCCTTGCTAAACGGCGAAAAACTAAGGGAAAACAAGACTTTTGGCTTATTTTACCGCGGTGTTTTATAGTTGTTGAAAACTCTGTTGAAAAGGTGGAAAACTTTACTGAAAGGAATTTTACATAAAATCCGTGAAATATTTAATGCCCCGAAAAACTCAGTATTTATGGGAAAAATCGGATTTAAAAGTAAAATGTTTCCAATTTGGCGATATACGGTTTGTAATTTAATTTTTATAGGGAGATTTATTAAAAATGGAAATGAAAGTTAAAAAATTGAGGGAAAATGCCGTCCTTCCCAAAAGCGCAACAAAGGGAAGCGCAGGTATGGACCTTTACGCCGCCATAGAAAATGAAATAGTATTAAACCCGGGTGAAAGGGTACTTATCCCCACGGGCTTTGCGGCTGAAATCCCGGAGGGCACAGCAGGATTTATTTTTACAAGAAGCGGCTTGGGCATTAAAAAGGGCATACACGTCACAAACGGCGTGGGTGTGGTTGACAGCGACTACCGCGGCGAAATTCACGTAGGACTTCACAATTTAAGTCAGGAAGCTTACACCATAGCACCCCTTGAAAGAATTGCCCAGATGATAATTATGCCTTATTTTGCAGTTGACGTTATAGAGGCGGAAGCTCTTGATGAAACAGACCGCGGTGCAGGCGGCTTCGGAAGTACGGGAACAAAATAAGCCTATATTAAAATCCCCCCGATTTCACTTGTAAATAAAAGTGTTTTATGGTAAAATAAAGTGATTAAGAATTTTTAAACGTCGTAAAAAGAAAGGAGCTTACCTAAAAGGGTAAAACTTCAAATTATGGCTAAAAGAATGAAAGAAGAAAATACTAAAAAGCGATCCATATTTAACGTGCTGAACCTTCAAAGCGGTGATATGGTTATAGATTTCGGTACAAAGAATACGGTTATTTTAGTTAAGGACAAGGGCGTTGTAATGCACGAGGAAAGCTGTGCCGCTATCGATACCGTCTCAGGCGAGGTTGTTTGTGCAGGCAGCGAAGCTTACGAAATGGCAGGTAAAACAGGTGAGAACATAAGCGTGGAATTCCCCGTTAAAAACGGTACTATTGCGGATACCGAGCTTGCCTCCGCCTTACTTAAATATTTTGTAAAGAAATACGTTGGCACAGGCTTTGTTGCAAAGCCCAGAGTTATTATGACTGTTCCTTCAAGTGTTAACGAGGTTGAAAGAATTGCAGCCGAGGCAGCAGCCAAGAGTGCAGGTGCAGACATTGTGGATTTAATTGAATACCCTTTGGCAGCGGCTCTGGGAACTGAAAAAACAATAAGCTCCGGCAAGGGTATTATGTTCTTAAGTGTGGGTGCAGGCATCACAGAGTGCGCTGTTATATGCGCAGGGGACGTGGTAAGCTCCTCATTTAGTAAAAGCGGCGGCGAAAATATAGATAAGGAAATAGTCCGCTTCTTAAGAAGAAAGTACGGAATTAATATCGGCAGTAAAACAGCCGAAAAAATCAAGAAGGAAATCGGCTCAGTATATCCTGACGAGTCACTTTTAGGTGCTTTCGTTGAAGCAAGGGGCAGAAGTGTAGCGGAGGGACTTCCCAAAGCCATCACACTCCATGCTGATGAAATAAGACCTATATGCATTGAATGCGTAAAAAATATAGTTGACGTAATTAAGGAAACAGTTGAGAAAACAAACGCCGAGCTTGTTTCCGATATTATGGACACAGGCATAGTTTTAACCGGCGGCGGCAGCCTTATAAAGGGACTTGACAAGTATATTGAAAGCGAAACAGGCTTAAACGTATATTTTGCTGAGGATACTTATTTCAGTGCCGTAAAGGGTGCGGGCAAGGCTATGGACATAGTTTTTGAAAAAAGAGATTTAAGAAAGGCCTGATAAGGAGTTCATTATAATATGAAAGGATTTTTCAGAAGTAATACCTTCAAGGTGCTTTTAACCGTAATAACGGTACTTTTCGGCATCACAATGCTTTCTGTTACCACAGGCTCTTCATCGTTTTCGGGCTTTATAACGGATATTTTCTATCCAATGCAGAGTGCCGCAGTATCCCTTGATAATTCCGATACAAAGCTTTACGACGGCTACTCCCAGCAGGAGCTTAAAAAGATCTGCACGGACCTGACAAATGAAAACGACAGACTGAGAAACCTGCTTACCGACTACTACAATATGAAGGAGGAAAACGCCCTTTACCGCGACCTTCTTGATATTAAAAAGGAATATAAGGATTTAGAGCTTACAGGTGCCAGTGTAATTGGCCGTGACCCTGTTACAGCCAAGGAGAAGTTTACCATTAACGTAGGACTTTCCGACGGCATAAGAATGGGCGACCCTGTTATAGCGGCTTCCGGCGCAGTAGGTGTTGTTACCGAGGTTTACGATTATTCTGCAGTGGTTTCAACGCTTTTCGGCGGTAAAGTCAAAACAGGCGTTAAAATTAACGAAGCTACCGAAAGCGGTGTTGTAACAGGCGGTAACGTATTAGGTGAAAGCGACTACCTTGTAATGGACTATTTAAAAATAGATACCGACGTAAAAGAGGGTATGATAGCCACCACCTCAGGTTCAGGTGTAAACTTTCCCCCTGAAATCCCTGTGGGTACAGTTGTACTTGTAAGGGACAGCAGCCGTGACAGCTCCAAAACAGCTTTAATAACCCCCTTTGTTGACGAAGAGATGGTGGAAAGAGTTTTTGTTGTAACTAATTACCGCACAGCCTATAAAAGCGACGAGGGCGGTGAATGATAATGAAGGAAAGCTTTAACCTTGACATAAGCAAATTTACAAAGGTCTTAAAATATCTTTTGTATTTTTCCCTTTTTGCACTTTTCTTTGTGCTGGAAGGGCTTCCCTCAGGCTTTCCTTTAATATTTTCGGTAAAGCCTATGCTGGTGCTTTCCCTGCTTGTTATACTTTCCCTTCTTGAAAGCGAAATGAGTACCATATTTTTTGCTTTAATCGCAGGATTTTTACTGGACGTAGGTATGGCGCCTTTAGGTGTAAGCAGCCTCTTTTTGTGCATAGTTTGCACATTTTTAAGTAACTTCAGTAAAAAGAAATTCCACGTACGAGTTTTAAGCGCCACACTCTCCACCTTTATCGTAGCGCTTTTATATTCACTTTATATTTTTACCGCGGTATATTTAATACCCGGCAGCGAAAGAGCATCCATAATATTTGTGGACAGGTTTATTCCCTCCATTTTATATACGGTGCTTGTTTCACCTTTAATGTATATTTTAATTCTCACAATTTACACAGCATTTAAAAAGAAATTAAACTAAAAGGAAAGGAGCTTGAAAATGCAGAATTTAAAGAAGTACGGCAGAATAGGTGTTTGTGTATTGCTGGTTTTGGTAGTGTTCGTTATTTTCGAGCTTCGTCTTCTTGAGTGGCAGGTCTTCAGGCATCAGGAATATTCCGAGGATGCCGCCACAACGGGCAGTCTGTTTGTTAAGCTTGAAGCCACACGAGGTGAAATCCTTGATAAGGACGGCAACGTTCTTGCAGGCAACAAAACTGTCTATAACGTTGTTATGAATGCCCTTACTATGGAAAAGGACCGCAATCCTGCCATACTCTCCGCTTTAAAGCTTTTTAAAGAGCGAGATATAGAATGGATAGACAGACTCCCCATTGAAATAAACGAAAAGGGCGAATACGTCTTTAAGGAAAACAGGGATAGCGAAATCAAATACCTTAAATCCTCCGCATTCTTAAATATAGAGGAGGATGCTACCGCTGCGGAATGTATGGAGCTTTTAACCGAGCGTTACCGTGTTTCAAGCTATGAAAAGCAGGATGCAAGGGACATTATCTCCGTAAGATACAATATGACCAAAACCCAGTTCAGCTTAAGCGAACCCTACGTAATGGCAACGGGCATTGATATCGAAAGCGCCCAGGTAATAAGCGAGCTGTTCAGCCAGATGAAGGGTGTTGAGATAAGAGTTTCAAGTGAGCGCTACTATGAAAAAGGTGAGCTTGCACCTCATATAGTAGGCTCTATGGGTCTTATAAGTGCCGAGCAGTACGAAAATATTAAGGCGGAAGGCAATGTCTACTCAGGTGATAACGTCTCAGGCTATGCTTATAACGACTATATCGGTCAGAGCGGTATTGAAAAGTATTTTGAACATGAGCTTCGCGGTGAAAACGGTAAGGAAGTTATTAACCTTGATTCCAACGGCTCAATTATATCAACAGAAATTGAAAAAGAAATGCAGTCAGGAAACACAGTTTACCTTACTCTTGACAGCAAGCTTCAGAATATAGCAAACGAATCCCTTTCAAGAAACGTTCAGGCAGCATCCTTGGAACACGAGGATTGTGTTGCAGGTGCGGTGGTTGTATTGGATGTTGAAACCTTCGGTGTGCTGGCAGCGTCCTCTTACCCGGGTTACGATATAGGCTTGTATCAGAACGATGCCGATTATTATTACAGCCTTATTGAAGATGAAACCAGACCTCTTTTCAACCGCGCTTTTGACGGTATGTTTACACCGGGCTCCGTATTCAAACCCTTGGTTGCGGTAGCTGCCCTTAACGAAGAAATTATCAACAACACTTCAACCGTTGAGTGTACAGGTGTTTATGATTTCTATAACGAGGAAAGTCCCTCCACCTGCCTTGGTGTTCACGAAAATTTAGACGTTTACGGAGCTCTGAAGAAATCCTGCAACGTGTTTTTCTATGATGTAGGCAGAAGATTAACCATTGATACTATCGGTGTTTATGCGGACCTTTTCAGTCTTGGCAGTAAGACAGGTATTGAAATAAGCGAAACCAGCGGTATTATGTCAGGTAAAGAGGAGTACTACATCAACCACGGCACAAGCTGGGTGGACGGTCTTACAATTCAGGCATCCATCGGTCAGTGTGACTCCATGTTCTCACCCCTGCAGCTTGCCACCTACTGCGCAACAATTGCTAACGACGGCGTAAGGCTCAGGACCCATCTTCTTGATAAGGTTACCGACTACAGCGGCAGAAACGTAATAAGGCAGTACGAGCCTGAGGTTATGGCTAAGGTTGAAGTTGACCATAACGCCTTTGATATAGTACAGTACTCCATGTCCACAGTTGCGGATGTAGGCGGCACAGCCTACAGCGTATTCGGTGATTATCCCATTAAAATTGCAGCCAAAACAGGTACTGCCGAGGTTCCTCAGCATACTGATAATACCGTATTTATTGCCTACGCACCTTATGATGACCCACAGATAGCCGTGGCTGTTGTTATAGAGTACGGCAAGGACGGTCTTTATTCCCAGAGCGTTGCTAAGGATATATTCGATATGTACTTCTTCGGTACGGCGGATAATTACGGCACAATTATAGAAGAACCCGAAAAGGACGAGGATGACGGCGCAAGAAATCCTCAGGCAGGGGACAATAGTGAAAATCCCGAAGGTGACACAAACACAGGTGATACCTCCCTGACACCCACACCTACACCTTCCGAAAATCCCGGTGCAACGTCGGACACAAACCGTCGTGAGGATGACCCCGAGGGCGCTTAAGTTTTGGTTAAAAATATTTCAAAAAAATGTACAAAAAAGAAAAATTCTTTTTGACTATATCGTATTAATATGATACTATTAATGTATATGTGATAAAAGCAAAGCGTAAGGAATTTATTTATGGGCAAAGTTATAGCTGTGGTTTCAGGTAAAGGCGGCGTGGGTAAATCCACCGTCAGCGCAGGCTTAGGCAGGGCGCTTTCCGAAAACGGCAAAAGGGTGCTTTTAATTGACTGCGATGCAGGCTTAAGGTGCCTTGATAAGTTAACAGGTATAGGCGAAACCTTAGTTTATGATTTAGGGGATGCCTTAAAGGGCAGCTGCACGGTGAATGAAGTTATCTACCCCGTGGAAGACTATGAAAATCTTTTTGTTATTCCCGCTTCACAAAGCGAGGTTATAAGCGAAACTATACTTACGCCTTTTGTAAATTCCTTAAAAGAATATTACGATTATATCATTATGGATTCACCGGCAGGCTTGGGTACCGGCTTTTTAAGTGCGGTAATTCCTGCGGACACGGTTCTGGTTGTCACCAATTCAGACCCTATCTGTGCTGCCTCGGCAAATACTGTAAGGCTTATTCTTGAAAAGTTTGATAAAAAGGATAAAAGACTTATTATCAACAGGTTTAACGGTACTTACTTTAAAAAGCTTAAAGCAATGGGCGACCTTGACAGTATGATAGACGCCACGGGTTTAAGGCTTATAGGCTTAATTCCCGAGGATCCTTCGCTTATAGCTGAGTTCTTAAAGGGCGGCAGGGTGAAAGGTAAAAGTGAAACCATGATGGCGCTCAGGCGTGTTGCCTCCAGAATAGAAGGCGCCTACACACCTTTTCCGTTTGTTTAATAATTAATTTATACAGAATCTTAAATCAGAAGGGACGGTTATTATGAATATAGCTTTAATAGCTCACGATGCGAAAAAAGAGCTGATGGTTCAGTTTTGTATTGCTTACTGCGGAATTTTAAGCAGACACGACCTTTGTTCAACTGCAACTACAGGTAAAATGGTGTCTGAAGCCACAGGACTTTCAATTCAGCGTTTCTTAAGCGGACCTCAAGGCGGCGGACAGCAGATTGCTGCAAGAATCGGCTATGATGAAATCGATATGCTTCTTTTGTTCCGCGACCCCTTAAATCCCGACCCCGAAAATAATGACGATTTAAGTCTGTTGCGCCTTTGTGATATGCATCACATTCCCGTTGCTACAAATTTAGCAACAGCTGAAATGCTTATTCATTCTTTAGAGCGCGGAGACCTTGACTGGCGCGATAATTTGAGGTAAAATACATAGTAATTTAATTAAGCTGTGATGAGAAATAGTAGTATAATAACCTTTACAGAGAGAAAACGGCGGCTGAGAGTTTTTAAGGTAAAAGTACGAATGACAGCTCGGAGCTTACGCGTATGCGCGTATTGCCTGCGTTAAAGGCTTAAAGGGGAAATTATGCAGCATTGCATATTCCTGAAAAAGGGTGGCACCACGGGTAATTGATTATCAATTTCACTTCGTCCCTTTCCGTACGGAAGGAACGGAGTGTTTTTAATTTTTAAAAAGAAAAACTAATTTGAAAGGAAAAATATATATGGCACTTATAACACAGGGTCCCAAGGGTACCCAGGACCTTATGCCCAAGGATACTGCCAAATGGCAGATTGTTGAAGAGGTTATGAAAGGGGAGGCTTCACTTCACGGCTTCCACGAAGTAAGAACTCCCGTTTTTGAGCATACAGAGCTTTTCTTAAGAGGCGTTGGCGATACAACGGACGTTGTTGAAAAGCAGATGTATACTTTTGAGGATAAAGGACAAAGAAGCATTACACTTCGCCCCGAAGGTACTGCAGGCGTAGTCAGAGCTATGCTGCAAAGCGGTATTTATAACGAGGGTTACCCCGTAAAGCTTTGTTATTTTACCTCCTGCTACCGTTACGAAAAGCCTCAGGCAGGCAGACTTCGTGAGTTCCACCAGTTCGGCATCGAGATGTTCGGTGCAAGCGAGCCTGTAGCGGATGCTGAAGTAATTTTAGTAGCAAAGGGAATATTTGACCGATTAGGCGTTAAAAATTTACGCTTAGAGCTTAACTCCATCGGTTGCCCCAAGTGCAGAGCCAACTACCACAAGGCTTTAAAGGAGTATTTCCAGCAGTATAAGGAGGAGCTTTGCACTACCTGCCTTTCCCGTTTAGAGAGAAACCCCATGCGAATTCTTGACTGTAAGAGTGAGATCTGCTCCAAAATTGCTGAGGGCGCACCTAAAATCGTAGAATTCCTCTGTGATGAATGTCAGGAGCATTTCACAGGTGTTCAGGAGGCTTTAACAGCAGCAGGTGTTGAATTCGTGCTTAACCCCACCATAGTACGCGGTCTTGACTATTACACAAGAACTGTTTTCGAATTTGTTTCCTGTGACTTAGGCTCCCAGAGTACAGTATGCGGCGGCGGCAGATACGACGGCTTAGTTGAGGAAATGGGAGGCAAGCCCACTGCAGGTCTCGGATTCGGCCTCGGTATGGAAAGGCTTATGCTTATCCTTCAGGCACAGGGTATTGAGCTTCCCGAAAGCGAGAAATGTGAAATTTACATCGCTTCAATGGGTAAGGAGGCTTTAAAGAAGGCTATTGCATTGGCTACTGAGCTTAGAAACTGCGGTGTTTATGCAGAGTACGATTTGTGCGGCAGAGGCTTAAAAGCACAGATGAAGTATGCGGATAAAATAGGTGCAGCTTACACAATTGTTCTTGGTGACAATGAAATTGCTGAAAATAAAGCACAGCTTAAAAATATGAAGTCAGGCGAAAAGAAGGATATAAGCCTTGGCGAAAACTTCCTCGATGACTATCTTTCAAACACAGTTGATGCAGAAATTCTTAATTTTTAATATAAATAAAACCTTCCCCAGCGGGGAAGGTGGCACGACTGAAACAAAGTAAAGCTTTGTGAGGGAGTGACGGATGAGGAGAAGCAGATTTCTGAACTAATGTCTTATTAATCCTTCAAAAAGCATAATAGTATAAAATTCTTAATTTTTAATATAAAGGATGATAAAAATGGAACTTAAAGCAGAATTTTTAGGTAATTTAAAAAGAACCGCTTACTGCGGCGAATTCAGAATTGAAAACGTAGGTCAGCAGGCTACAGTTTTCGGCTGGGTACAGAGAAGACGTGACTTAGGTCAGCTTATCTTTATTGACCTTCGCGACAGAACAGGTATCGTTCAGCTTGCATTTGACGACACAACTGACCGCGAGGTTTTTGAAAAGGCTTTCTCCGTTAGAAGTGAGTACGTTTTAGCAGCTACAGGTATAGTTCGTGAGAGAAGCTCAAAGAATATGGAGATTTCCACAGGCGAAATCGAAATTGAAGTTAAGGAATTAAAGGTGCTCGCACTCAGCGAAACTCCTCCCTTTGAAATCCTTGAAAACAGCAACGCAGGTGAGGACATCAGACTTAAGTACCGTTACCTCGACCTTCGCCGTCCCGATTTACAGAAAAACATCCTTATGCGCCACAAGGTAGCAAAGGTTACAAGAGATTATTTTGATGAGAACGGCTTTATCGAAATCGAAACTCCCATGCTCATCAAGTCAACTCCCGAAGGCGCACGTGACTTCCTTGTTCCTTCCAGAATTCACAAGGGCAGCTTCTACGCACTTCCTCAGTCACCTCAGCTTTACAAGCAGCTTTCCATGGTAGCAGGCTTTGACAGATATATTCAGATCGCCCGTTGCTTCCGCGACGAGGACCTTCGTGCTGACCGTCAGCCTGAATTTACACAGATCGACCTTGAAATGTCCTTCGTAGACGTTGAGGACGTTCTCTCCATCGGTGAAGGCTTTATCAAGAGACTTTTCAAGGACGTTTTAAACGTAGATATCCCCATGCCTCTTCCCAGACTCACATATAAGGAGGCTATGGAGCGCTACGGTTCCGATAAGCCCGACACACGCTACGGTATGGAAATCACAGACATCAGCGACATTGTTAAGAACTGTGGCTTCGGCGTATTTACAAATGCAATCAATGGCGGCGGCAGTGTAAGAGCTATTGTTGCCAAGGATGCTGTAAACGTGCTTACAAGAAAAGAAATCGACAAGCTTACCGAAATGGTACGCGGCATCGGCGGTAAGGGTATTGCCTTTGCAAGAAGAACAAAGGACGGCACAACCTGCTCCTTCCAGAAGTTTATGACAGAGGATGAGATGAACGCTATCTACGAGAGAACCGACTGTCAGGTAGGCGACGTTCTCCTTGTTATGGCAGACACAACTGACCGTCACCTTTTACCTCACTTAGGTGCTCTCAGAAGCACGGTTGCCAAGAAGCTTAACATTATTCCCGATACATTTAACTTCCTTTGGGTTGTTGAGTTCCCCTTCTTTGAGTATAATGACGAAACAGGCAACTGGGATGCTATGCACCACCCCTTCACTTCTCCTCTTGACGAGTGCCTTGATTACCTTGAGACAGACAAGGGCAACGTAAGAGCTAAGGCTTACGACCTTGTTTTAAACGGCATTGAGCTTTGCTCCGGTTCTATCAGAATCACTAACCCCGAGCTTCAGAACAGAATGTTTGCACTCCTGGGTATGAGTGATGAGGAAGCACACGAGAAGTTCGGCTTCCTTCTTGATGCATTCCGTTTCGGTCCTCCTCCTCACGGCGGTATGGGACTCGGTCTTGACAGAATCTGTATGCTTATGATGAAGAGGGATAACCTGCGTGACGTTATCGCCTTCCCCAAGGTACAGAACGCCAGCGAGCTTATGACAATGGCTCCTGCCAACGTTGATAACGCTCAGCTTAAGGAGCTTGGCATTAAGCTTGATTTATAAAATAAAAATAGGAATATAAATGTTCCTGCAAATAATTCTTTAAAAACAATAAACGGAGATAGTTTAAAAGCTATCTCCGTTTTACTTTTATGTTCATGTATTTTTACTCTCTTTTTTCGGCGTTCTGCCAAAATGCTTTTTGTAAGCGGTTATCAGGTGTGCAGAGGAGGAAAATCCCGTTAGAAAAGCCACCTGCTTAACGGAAAGAGTGCTTAAGGAAAGGAACATATCCGCCTCCTTCAGCCTTTCATCCATCAGGTATTTATGGGGCGTTATGCCTTTTTCCTTTTTAAATTCCCTTATTAAATGGGAAGGGGAAATAAACAGCGCACGGGCACAGCTTTCCACCGTGACGTTCTCGTTTTTATGCTCGGAAATATACGCCATAGCCCTTTCGCTTATGCTCAGTACATCCTCCTTTATAAGCAGGTCTATCCTGCATAAATGGAGAAATTCAGCTATTTTCATAGAAATTTCTATATCTGTTTTAACTGAGCGGCTGTCGGAAAGCTTTAATATATCCTCTATTATATCGCAGTAGTTTTTGGTGGCGGCTATTTTATTTATAAATACGCCCCGGATTTCTATTTCGGCTAAAAGAACGTCGCACATTTTACCTTTCGGGTGCAGCCAGTAAAACTCCCACAAGCCCTCTTTGGGTGTGTAGTAGCACACTCTTTTTCCTTTAGGTACAAAGGCTATTGTGTTCTTTTTAAGCCTGTACCTTGTACCGTCAACTTCCAGGGCACCTTCGCCCTGAACCGTTACGAATATAATTCCGTAGGTTTCTTTGTCCCTGTCGATTCTGTATTTCTCGTTACATTTGTGCCAGCCACAGTTAGAAAATGTAAAAAGATTTTCCTCACTTATAAAGCTGTGGGATTTAACCTTAACTAAACCGAAGTCGCCGTCTTTTCCGTACACCTTATCACCTTAAAAGTTACAAATTATTGATATTATATATCATATTATCGCTAAAATCAAGGAGTGGTATTGTAATTTATTGATATTGATAGTATATTAAAATCAGTAACTCACAGGAGGTTATTATGATACTTACCAAATACGAGAGATTTAAAAGAATGTATGAGCACAAAGAGGCTGACCGCGTACCCATTATAGACTCACCCTGGGCAGGAACCATAAGGCGCTGGAAAAGGGAAGGTATGCCCGATAATATCAGCTGGGAAGATTATTTCGAAGTTGATCGTATGATGGGCATAGGCGTGGACATCACACCCCGTTTTGAGGAAAAGGTTTTAGAGGAAACTGACCGCTACATAATAAAGACCTCCAACTGGGGTGTAACTATGAAGCATTTTAAGGAGGAAGACTCCACCCCCGAAATGATTGACTACAAGGTTAAAACAGCCGAGGAATGGGAAAACTGCAAAAAGCTTATGACCTTGGAGGATGACCGCATCCCCTGGCAGCATCTGAAGGATAACTATGCTAAATGGCGTGAAAACGGCGAATGGATAGTTGCCAACTTCTGGTTTGGTTTCGACGTTACACACTCATGGATGATGGGTACCGAGAATCTTTTAATAGCTATGATGGAGGAGCCTGAGCTTATAGAAGATATGTTCGACACATATTTAAAGAGCTGTGAAAATCTATTCCAAAGAATCTGGGATGCAGGCTACTGTTTTGACGAGGTTCATTGGCCTGACGATATGGGCTACAAGGGTACCACGTTTTTCTCCCCTGCCTTATATAGGGAAATGGTAAAGCCTTATCACGCCCGTGCTGCGAAGTTTGCCCACGATAAGGGAATTTACGCAAGGCTTCACTCCTGCGGCGATATAAGACAGCTCGTCCCTGATATTATAGATGCAGGCATTGATGCTTTAAACCCTCTTGAAGTCAAGGCTGGCGTGGACGCCAAGGTATTAAAGAAGCTTTACGGTGATAAATTAGTTCTTCACGGCGGAATTAACGCAGTTAACTGGAAATATCCCGAGAAGATAATTGCCGAAATTGAGGACAAGGTACCCGTTTTAAAGGAAAACGGCGGTTATATTTTCTCCTCTGACCATTCCATTCCCAATGACGTAAGTTTAGAGAATATGAAGCTTATAATGGAAGCTGCAAAAAAAGCAGGAAAATATTGATACGGTATAAAGACAAGGTTTTTACCGACTTTTTACAGTCAGCAGCTACTGTTGCCTTAATGTGCTTAATATTACCAAAGCTTACAAAAAATGCATACAAAATAAGACAAGCTATTAAACTGCCTTAAATTATAATTATGTTAGCAAATCAGCAATTATTACTGATACGTAAAAATAATTTAAGGCGGTGTTTTATTTTGGAACAAAATAGGTTGCTTGGTGCCTATGAAAGAGCGGTGGATATACTTTCAAGCAAGCAGAGCAAGAAGGTTATAGCCATACTTGTTAATTTGATAGGCGGATTTATGTTTTCAAGGGGTCTTGCCTTCGGTAGGTTTACGCCCTTTGGAATAGCGGCGGTGGCGGCAGCCCCAAAGGAAAATATGTGGGCTGCATTTATAGGGGTTTTTATAGGTAATATAATCCCTTCGCCGGCTTTAGTACCCGCAAGGTACATAGCATCAAGTGCGGCTGTAATTGCCATCAGGTGGAGCCTCAGCGAAATTAAAAAGATCAGTGACCACAGCTTCTTTGTCTCTGCGGTGGCATTCCTTCCTTTGCTTGCAACGGGACTTACCATGGCTGTCATTAATTCGTCAAGAACGGAAACAGCAGCTTTGTATGTGGCGGAATCCTTTCTTGCCGGCGGCTGTGCATATTTCTTCAGGCGTACAGTGCTTTTGCTTACAAAGGAAAGCCGTAAAACTAATTACGACACAGCGGATATAGCCTCAATTTCCATCACATTGGGAATATTCATTTTAGCTTTTTCCAATATATCTGTGGCAGGAATATCCTTGGGCAGGATTTTTACCGTAATAATGGTATTATACAGTGCAGGCAGCGGCGGTATTGCAGGCGGAGCTGTGGCAGGCGTAGCGGCAGGAGCCATACAAGGCTTGTCCCTGGCAGGACTTTCCTACCTTTCGGGAGCTTACGGACTTGGCGGACTTATGAGCGGTGTTTTTGCTGCATTGGGAAAACTCCCTTCAGTAATTGCATTTGTAATAGCTAACGGAATTGCATCACTTCAAATAGGCGAAAGCGACAGTATCTTAATGGGTCTTATTGAAGTTGCCGTGGCTTCGGTTATATATATGTTTCTTCCTAAAAGCCACAGAATAGCAGCAATATTTACTGACCGCCGCGAAAAGCTTACGGGCGATACCTTAAGAAACAGTATAATATCAAGGCTTAGCTTTACAGCGGATGCACTAAGTCACGTTTCCGATTCCGTGGACGAAATAGCAAAGAAATTAACAGTAAAGCGCGGTATAAATAACGTGATGAATGCTTCTGTCAGCGAGGTTTGCCCTAATTGCAGCAGGTGCGCGGTTTGCTTTAAAAAGGAAAAGGCTAAAACGGTTAAGCTTTTAAGCACAGTTGTGCCTACTCTTAAAAAGGATGGAAGGATAAGCGCGGCGGATTTCCCTGAGGAAATGGAGAGCTTTTGTAAAAACAGAGATAAGCTCAGCGAAGCCATCAATAAAAATTACCGTGACTATATAGCTTCTCAAGCACTTGAAATCAAAAGCGCCCAGATAAGGAAGATGACAGGTGAGCAGTTTGAAGCTACCTCAGGACTTTTAAAGGATATTGCCGAGGATTTTTCATCCTTTAAAAGCTTTGACCGTGAAGCAGGCGAGAGGGTGGAACAGGTGCTTTTAAGAAATGATTTAGAGCCAACTGATGTGTGCTGCAGGGTGGATAAATATAACAGACTTACAGTTAATGCAGAGATAAAAAGGAACCGTGAAAGCAAAATAAATAAGGCGCTCTTGACCCGTGAAATATCCTTGGCTACAGGCAGGAGCTTTTCGCCTCCAAGTATATGTGTAAGTGAAGGTCTTATGCGTATGACTATGATAGAAAAGCCTTTGCTGGATGTCAGCTTCGGAAGTTTCCAGCATTCTGCGGATAACAGTGCCTTTTGCGGTGATAGCTTCAGCGGATTTTATGACGGACAGGGTCATTATATTGCAGTGCTCAGCGACGGTATGGGTACAGGCGGCAGAGCAGCGGTAGACGGCGTGATGGCATCAACAATGGCAGAAACCCTAATTAAAGCAGGCGTAGGCTTCGACACAGCCTTAAGGCTTATCAACACGGCTTTAATGGCAAAATCCTCCGACGAAAGTTTAGCAACTTTGGATATAGTCAGCATCGACCTCTTTACGGGTAAAACAGAATTCAGGAAGGCGGGTGCCGCAGGTACCTTTATTAAAAGGGGCAGAAGGGTAGATTATTACGAGGAAATTTCCCTGCCTGTTGGTATAATGAACGGCTCCTCCTTCGCTCTTTTCGACCATAACTTAAAGGAAAACGACCTTATAGTAATGGTGTCGGACGGTGCTACCGTGTGCGGTACCGATTTTATTAAGGAGCTCATAGCTAATTTTGAGGAGGACGATTTAAGCTTCCTTGCAAAAGAGATTGTGAACGAGGCAAAAAAACAGCGTTCCGACGGTCACGAGGATGACGTAACTGCCGTAGTGCTGAAAATTAAATAATTATGGCGGCTTAATATCATTGATGCGCTGCATTTCGTACATCAATGATATATCAGGCTTGCTGCCCGGATAAAAAAAGAAGTAACTTTTGTCTATCGAAAGTTGCTTCTTTTTTGCGAAAGAACGACTAAAAACAGTGCAGGTAGGTGTAAGAAAGACTAAAAATAGTGTGGCTTCCCTAAAATCCTATACTTGTTTAAAGGGGAACATTTTATAATCGGATTTACCTTCCATGAACTCTACAATATCATCTGTAGTGCCCTCTACATCGTTGGGGTGCCAATGAGTGCCCTTTGTTTGTTCTGCATCCATCACATCCAAAACAAAATCTCCGCCATATTCGTATAATTCAATGATCTGATCATGGGCCTTGCCTACAATGATAGGGCAATCT
>JAGBID010000161.1 GCA_017935165.1 Clostridia bacterium | reverse complement strand
GTCATAATCATAGGAAGCTGTGCTATAAGCTGAACGCTCTGCCTGAGCACGTTTTCTACGGAAATATCGTCAGGATTGCTATCGTATGAATAAAGAGCAAGAACGCCTCTTTCCAATTTATTCATAATATTTGGTGACGGAGCCTTCATAATCATATCTTCGATAAAATCTTCCGGAAGCTCTCTGCACTCGTCAATAATCTCCCTGAACTTTTTCAACTGACCTTCTGTAGGAAGGTGGCCGAAAAGAAGAAGCCATACAGTTTCTTCGAAGCCGAAACGATTTTCCTTTACACAACCGTTTACAATATCGTTAATATCTATACCACGGTATTTAAGCTTACCTTCTATAGGCTGCCTTTCGCCGTCATCTATATAATAACCATCTACAGAGCAGACCCTTGTAAGACCTGCCATAACACCGCTACCGTCTCTGTTTCTTAAACCTCTTTTAACCTCAAACCTGTCAAAATACTCAGCCGGCACGGAGCTGTATTCTTTAAGCTCTTCGCATATTTCTTTGAAGTCGCCCTGGGAAATATTCTTCATATATGAATCCATCACTTCACTCCTTGCTACACAATTAATATCATACTTTAAAATAATAATTCATATTATTTTATAACATATTACTTATAATGTCAATAAATCTTAATTAAAATAAAGGAATGAATATGTATGAAAAAGTACTTTTTGCTTATTTTTTTATGTGCCGTGTCAATAATGATTACGCCTCTGGCAGTATGCGACCAAAAGCCCGCTTCACCTCAAAGCACCAAAGCAGAAGAAAGCACTACGAAAAGGAAAGCCGAAACTACCACAAAGCCTACGAAAAAAGAGGAAACAGTACAGGTTTTCAGATCAGAAGCCAATAAAAGCACTAATATGACTATGTTTGAATATGTGTGTGGAAGCGTTGCGGCAGAAATGCCCCTGGCATACGATGAGGAAGCAATAAAAGCCCAGGCAATAGCCTGCTACACAAATGCAAAAAGGTTGAAAAATGCATCCGACGGGAAAGGCAAATACCTTACTGACGACATAACCATACACCAGGGCTACATAGATAAGGAGCAACGCCGGAAAAAGTGGGGCGACTCCTACGAAATATATGAAGAAAAGCTTGAAACGGCGGTAAAAGAAATTTACGGAAAAGCAGTTTATTACGAAAACAAGTTGTGTGTATGCTCGTTTTTCGCTATATCAAACGGCAAAACAGAGGATGCAAAAAATATATGGAAAACAAAAATCCCTTACCTTGTAAGTAAAGATAGCGGTGGCGATGCACAATCCCCAAAATTTCAATCTGAGGAAACCTTTACAAAAGAGGAATTTATAAAATGTGCGTCTAAGCTTAAAGTGGACGTAAAGAAAATTAAGGGAAACATAAAGGTGACGAAAAGAACTGAAGCCGGCACGGTTACTGCAGTAAAGCTTGGTGATAAAACCTTCACAGGGGAAGAAATACGCCACGCCTTCGGTCTGAGAAGCCCGACTTTTAAAATAGATGCTAAGGAAAAAAGCATTACGTTTACCGTATTCGGCTACGGCCACGGCATAGGTATGAGCCAATATGGAGCCAACGTATTAGCGCAAAAGGGCTATACCTACAATGAAATTCTCAAGCATTATTATACAGGAGT
>JAGBID010000160.1 GCA_017935165.1 Clostridia bacterium | reverse complement strand
TTTACTATTTATTTATTTATTTTTTTGTATTATAATATGTTTTAATAAGTTTTTCAATAAAACGAAAGAGGATAAAAATATGTTTAATAACGACACTGCACGCCTTATTGATGAATACAGAGGGGAACTTCTGGATCTTACTCATTACGGCTATATTGTAGTTGTAAATGATAAGGGCGAAGTTATTTATTCAGCAGGCGACCCTGAGGCTGTGGTATTCTACCGCAGCGCAAGTAAGCCTATTCAGGCTTTACCCGTAATTGCTCACAAGCTCGATGAAAAATACGGCCTTACCGAAGAAGAAACCGTGCTTTTCGCAGGCTCACACTTAGGCGAAGACTTCCACGTGGCAGCTTTAAAATCCATTATGGAAAAGTCAGGCTTGAATCCCGACGACCTTATTATGAAGCCCGGTGTACCCGGTTTACCTGCCGCTAACGAGGAAAGAATCCGCAAAGGCCTTCCCAAGAGTAAGCTCTACCACAACTGCTCCGGTAAACACGCTGCTTTAATGCTCACTCAGCGTGAAATGGGCGGCGATGTTAAGGATTACTGGAAGGTTGATGCAGTTGGCGAGGAGGAAGTTCTCAGAACAATGAGCGAGCTTTCCGAATATCCTATGGAGAACGTTAAAATCGGCATTGACGGTTGCGGTGTTCCCGTATTCGCTTATCCCATTAAGAATATAGCTATTGCATACAAGAATCTTGCTTGCATCGATACAATTAAGGACGATACTTTAAGAGAAGCAGCAGAAAAATATGTTCCCAGAATTCATAAATATCCCCATATGATGCGCGGTACAGGTTACCTTTGCTCCCTTATTAACCACGACCCCAACATCGTAGCCAAGGGCGGTGCCAACAGCGTTTACGGCATTGGCCTTAAGAAGGAGCACCTTGGTATTGCATTAAAGGTAAAAGACGGCAACGAAGTTATCTGGCCTATTATCATCCGTGAAATTTTCCGTCAGATAGGTTACTACAACGAAGAAACCGACAAGATGCTCCTTGCACAGCACAGCGGTGTAACAGTTAACGATAACGACACACCCGTCGGTGAGCTTAAGGCAGTATTCACACTTAAAAAGCATTTCTAAAAAAATTATGCCTTCCTATAAAGGAAGGCATTTTTGTATATTTGTTCATATATTCGTGGTATTATTAATTTATTAACAAAAAAGGGGGAAAATATGAGCAGCGTATTATTTTTTACTTCCGACTTTCCGCTTAAAGAAAGGCCTAACCCTCACGATAAATTAGTGTCCGTTAACGAGGCTTTAAAGCTCGGCAAAACCGATATCCCCGACTTTCTTCTTTCTGATGATTTTGATAAGGACAAACCCGGGGTGATGCTTATTTCCGACCGCAATATTGATTTTGATATAGACACGGGCAAAATAACTGACGGCGATTTTGACGACGACTTCGGGATTTTTGTAAGCGACAAACCCGAGGAAATTAAAAGCGCCAAGAAATATTTCGTCTTTTATGAGATAACCCGTTTCACAGAAGGCAGAGGTTTAGAAACCATAAATTACATTAAGGAAAATATAAAAGAAAACAGCGAGATAGAATTCTGGCACGTTTGGCTTGGAAACGATACTACAAACACTGTAGTAAAAAAGGAAATGTCTTTAAAAGACCTTAAGCCTGATAATTTGGAAGAAATCCTTTATGCTGACGTTTGCCGTGAGCCCATTTATGACTACTGCCTTGTTATCAAAGCCTGATAACTGCAGTTACCTTAAGTTTATTTTCTTTTACTTTGAACTTTATTTCAAATTCCGAGAAATTAAATCCGTACACCCTCTCGCTATCCTCTATATACGAGGGGCGCGGGTCCTCACTTAAAAGCTCAATAAGTCCCTCGCGTTTACTTTCAGGGATTTTAATAAGCAATTCTTCGGGGAATTCCACCTCTAATTTGTAGCTGAGCTTCTCATCCGCAAATCCACCCACAGCATCAGAGTGAATATCGGTGTAAGGCAGATATGGTTTAATATCGTAAATAGGGGTGCCGTTTAACATATCGGCTCCGCTAACTATTAAAACCGTGCCCTCGTCAGTCTCTTCAAGCCTTAAAAGCTTAACTGAAGAAAGCCCTATGGGGTTAGGTCTATAGGGTGAACGGGTGGCAAACACACCCATTTTCTTATTTCCGCCAAGTCGCGGCGGTCTTACAGTAGGATTAAATTTTTCGTTTTCAGGAACTTCGGAGAATTTCCACAGTATCCACAGGTGGCTATATTCCTCAATGCCCCTTAAAGCATCGCTGTTTCTGTACTTCGGTTCGAAAACTATTCTGCTTTCTAAGGTTGAAACCAAACCGCTTTGACGGGGAATTCCGAATTTCTCCTTGAAATCCGTATATATCTTTGCAATCACTTTCATATTATCGGACATTTTTACTTCCTATTAAAAAAGGGCGATACCGCTTTTGAGCTTAGTATCTGCCCTTTTGTTTATTATTTCCTTAAGAACTCATCAAGTAAGTCCTGTGTATCAAATTTGCTTGCCTTCTTTGCTTTTTCGGCTGCGGCGGCGCTTGATGCTGCCTTTGCACTTCTGTAAGCTTCGCTGTTAGGAGCAGGAGCTGTTCTCTGTGCAGGTCTTTGAGCCGTTGACTGTGAAGGTCTTCTTACTGTGGTGGTATTTGTAGTTGAAGCTGAGGGACGTGAAGTCCTTGCAGCTGCTGATGATGCCGCCGCTGCTGTGCTCTGGGTAGTTCTCCTCTGTGCTGTGGAAGCGGCACTTCTTTCAGCGGAGGGACGCGGCGTGCTTTCTGTGGAAGTACGGCGAGGTGTGCTGCTGCTTTGAGTTGTTCTTCGCTGTGCTGCGGAAGCCGCTGCAGCTGTGGTTGCTGCTTTTTTGGGAGCAGCTTTTCTTGTAGCTTCCGTATTCTTTCTGCCTGCCTCACTTACGGTTCTTAAAACTTCCTCCTCAGGAGCAAGCTTTTTATTCTTACTCTTTATCGCCCAGATAATTATAAGGATAAGTCCTAAAACACCTGCAGCTATAAATATTACGCCATACATAAACATTTCGTCGGAAATAGCGTTTTTCTTAATTGCAATATTACCTATAACGGTATATTCGGCGTCTTCTTCCTCGCTTTTGCTGCCTTCAGCACCTGCATCCTCCTCAGGAGTTTCGCTTTCCTCTGTAAGGCTTTCGTCCTCGCTGTTTATATTTTCATTTTCACTTTCGGTATCATCAACAGACTGACTTGCAGAAGTAATGGCGCTTGAACTTTCGCTTTCATCTTCACTTACGCTTTCACTTTCAGAAACGCTTTCGCTCTCACTTTCGCTGCTTTCAGGCTCAGACTCCGAGCTTGTCTCGTCACTTGTGCTTTCGCTTATGTCGCCCTCAAGGAAGATATCGCTTTCATGGGGTGAAACAACAATATCTGCCCTTACTTTTAAATTTTCACCAAGGAAATTGCCCATAGAAATACCTACGGCAAAACACAAAACAACTGCTATTATCATTGTCAGCAATTTCTTATTCATTATTTTTACCTGACTTTCATTTAACTTATATATAAATTTCGACTTTACTTTACATTATATCACTTTAATTTTACCATAGACTTATTTATAATTCAACCTAAGTAAAAGAATATTTTTATGTAAAGTTTCCCTTTGTTTTTTTGGATTTTTATGTTATTTTATAAAGGAAGAGGTGAACAACTTGAAAAAACTGACAGGCAATAAAAATCTGCTTATATTTTTTCTTATCTTGGCTATTATTTCCGCTCTTTTTGCTTTTTCATATTTTATAGGCTGTCCCATAAGGCTTATTACGGGCATACCCTGCCCTTCCTGCGGTATGACAAGAGCGTATATATCACTTTTAAACGGCGATTTACCTAAGGCTTTTTATTACCACCCTTTGTTTTTCCTTTTGCCTATAGCTTTAGTTTTGGTAATTTTACTTTTATTAAACGAAAAGAAAAGGTCAGGTAAATTTACCCGACCTTTGAATATAATTTCAATATCACTTTTAAGCGTTTATATACTTACCTATTTAGTAAGGCTTTTCACCAAAAGCATACCTTAAATATCCTTGGTATAAAAACCGTTAGCATCAAGGTTATTTTTGTAAGCGCCTGCAATAATAAGTATACCTTCAATAAATCCCCATATTGAGCCTAAGCCGCAGGTGAAAAAGCTTACAAGAAGCTGTGCGATTGCTCTGCCCGTATAGCCTAAATAGAAATTATGAAGACCAATACCGCCCATAACTATGCCGAAAAGACCTGCAATAATTCTGTTTTTCTGCTGGTAGGGCTGAGGCTGGTAATAATTATATCCGTTGTAGGGATAATTTGCGGGATTCTGATAAGGCTGATTATTATAAGGATTAAACTGAGGCTCACGGTATTCAGGTGCCTGATACTGATTATTTGCGTACTGAGGGTTCTGGTACTGATAATTCTGATTGCCCTGCTGACCGTAAGGCGCCTGGTTATTATAATTCACACCGGGGTTATTGTAAGGATTATTATACTGCTGATTATTATAATTCTGTCTGTTTACCTGGTCGGGATAGCCGTAACGCCAGTCGTAACCGACAAAATTTCCCTCTGCATTTGTATTTTGATTTACAGTATTCTGAGTATTTACATTCTCCTCAGGAGCCTTTACTTCATTATTTATGTTTTCTGCTTCGTATCTGTTTTCTTCCATTATTAATTCCTCTTTATGTTTTACTGATATTATAATATATAAAAATTATGAAAAATTCAATAACAAATGTTTAATTTAATAAAAACACTGTTATTATTTTGATTTATGTGTTAAAATCACTGTGGAAAATAAATGCTAAGAATATTCTATATATATGAAAGGCAAAGATATGGATTTATTTGAAAATGAAATTCTCCCTGAGCGTGCCGTGCTTGTAGGACTTGATACAGGCGAATACGACAGCAAAGCCTCCATGGCTGAGCTTTGGGAATTAACAAAAAGCAGCGGCGCTGAGCCTATAGCAGAAATGACCCAAAAACGCCCCACCGCTGAAACCGCCACCTGCATAGGAAGCGGTATGGCTGAGGAATTAGCCGAATTCTGCAAAAACAATCCCGTAGATTTAATCATATTTGACCGCGAGCTTACCCCCACACAGATAAGAAACCTTGAGGATATTACCGACGTAAGGGTTATTGACAGAACAATGCTTATCCTTGATATTTTCGCCATTCGTGCTAAAACCAAGGAAGGTAAGCTTCAGGTTGAGCTTGCCCAGCTTAAATATATGCTGCCCCGTCTTTCAGGTAAGGGCGTAGCTATGTCAAGGCTTGGCGGCGGTATTGGTACAAGAGGTCCCGGTGAAACAAAGCTTGAAACCGACCGACGCCACATAAGAAGACGCATTGAAAACTTAAAGGAAGCTTTAGCTGACGTTGAAAAAAACCGAAGCGAAATTAACCGCCGCCGTAAAAAGGACGGCACCATAACTGCGGCTTTGGTGGGCTATACCAATGCAGGTAAATCCACTTTAATGAATCTTTTGACCAATGCAGGCGTTTTAGCCGAGGATAAGCTTTTCGCTACCCTTGACCCTACCGCAAGAGCTTTAAAGCTCCCCTCAGGTAAAAATATTATGCTTATAGATACCGTTGGTCTGGTAAGGCGACTTCCCCACAACCTTGTGGAGGCTTTCAAATCCACCTTGGAGCAGGCAGCCAACGCTGACGTTATATTAAACATCTGCGATGCCTCCAGCGAAGAGGCTGAGGTTCATTTAAAGGTTACCGCCGACCTTTTAAACGAGATAGGCTCAGGCGACCACCCCATAGTGCCCGTTTTAAACAAGTGGGACAAGGCTGTGGAAAACGGTACTACCGACTTAGCACCCAGAATCACAGGCGCCGTAAGAATTTCTGCCCTTAAAAACGAGGGTATTGACGCCCTTTTAAAGGCAGTAGAGGACGCTTTGCCCGAGAAAAATATTGAGGCAGAATTGCTCCTGCCCTTCTCAAAAAGCGCTTTAGCCGCTGAAATTCGCAAAAACGGCAGTGTTATAAGTGAGGATTACACCGAAAACGGCATTTTGATGAAGGCTTTGGTGGACGCCCGACTTTTCAGCCAGGTTGAAGCCTATCAGGTGAAATAATAAAATTCTTTACCGAGTTTTTGGATCGTGCTCTTAAAGAAAGTGAAACCCTTACACTCTACTAAGCGATTATTAAAGGCTCTGTTTATGTTTCGCCATCCATATCGGTTATCTCTTATAATCTGCCGAAGGCAATATCACTTGGATTTTAATCCAAATACCACTGCATAGCAATAAAACTCGCCGCAAGATGAATAAAACCGATATGGATGGCGAAACATAAACAGA